>JAFMSA010000205.1 GCA_017353855.1 Alphaproteobacteria bacterium | reverse complement strand
TGAGTTCGGCGAACTTGCGCAGCCACTTCTTGGCGCGGGCGACCCATTGCGCGTCGGTCAGGTCGTCGAAGTCCGGCAGCGCCATGCGCGCGACCACGTCCTCGAACCGCTCGGGCTCGGGCTTCTTCGCCGGCTTGACGACGGTCAATGCGGTGCGGCGTTTCTTCATGACCGTGGCAAACACTCTACTGCCATCAAGAATGCCCAGACCGCCAGCCCGTATATGATATATTCCATGGTTCACCTTGCTTCTGGCACGCGCTGTTCCGAGGGCAGCGGTGTTACGGTGATGTGCGGAAGAGCTTCCGTTACTGCGGGACCGATCGCTTGGCTTGCTGCCGCCGCTGCCGGTCCGTGCAAACGCCTACCTGCGCGCTGTCCCAAGTTCCGCTTGGCCATCCAGCCCAGAATGTCACGCCCAACCTTGGTATATGCAGGCAAAGTTGCAAGCGGCACAAGCTCCCCATAGGCGCGAGGATCTCCAGTCGCGGCCCGCAATAGCGGCCCGCCGGTGTAAAACGCCATGGTCTCCCACCATGAAGGATTGGCACGTTGTTGCTCCAACGTCGGCAATACTCGACGCGCTGCTTCCATGACCGACTGTCCGCGCATAGTGCCGCGAGCGAAAGCCGATTTGTTTTCTTTTTCCATCTGTGTCAGCAAACGCTGGGGGTCAGTCATGCCTTCAGTTGTTGCTCCATGAACTGAGCGCTCGAGTGTCTTGTAACGGGCGTATGCCTGGCGTGCCGCGTCGCGCTGTGCTTTGCCTGGCCCTTGCGTGTTCTTAAGCAGCGTGTCTTCTAGATCGTCAATCGCATGAGCGAGGCTGTTTTGCTGTGGATCGGCGCTCCGCCATAGCTTGTCGCCGTCAGCACGCAGTTTTGGAATGATACCGCCGGGGCCGGTCAGATTCTGTCCGCTGACCATGTGATTTGTGCCGATCATAATGCCTGAGCGTTGAATCGGCTCGTGCACAAGATCATTTACCGTTTTATCAAAACCATCAAGAACCCGCTGCGCCACCCCCGACCGCTCAAGTGAACGGCGTATAGCAGCAATGTCGTTATTCAATTGAGCGCCGGTATCAAGCCAGGTATTCGGGTTTGCGGTATTCAGTTGATCAACAATTGTATTGTAGAGTTCATCGAGCCCTTGGCGTCCGGTGGCAGTCGGACGCGCTGCGTTCGGCAGTGTTTCAAGGACGCCGTTGTAAACAAAACGGTTGAGATCCTGGTTCGACAAGTTTTCCATTCGCGAGATTATTTGTGCAGGACCGCCGATTCGGCGCAACAGCCATTCGCTCGGAGCAAACGCAGGTAGCATGCGTCCTGGTGTCGGACGAACCCCAGCCTGCAATAGCGTTTGCACGTCTGGGCTGGCGGTAAATAGCTTGCCAATGCCGCGCGTGACAGCTCCGCCGGGAAGCCCGGCTAATCCGCCAGCGAGACGACTTTCTGCGGTGCCTGATTGTGTCGGTTGTGCGGCACCTGCCAAAAAGTCCCAAGCATAAGGAGCCGCTCGTTCAGCCATGCGTCCGAAAGCAGTTGTTGCAGCCGCACCGCCTTCAAATGGGTTAGCCGCAAATGGCAAGGTCTGACCGATGAATCGACCTACATTTTCGGGGCCGCCAGTGCTCGGCGCATTCGCGAACTGACCCCAACTCGATGGCACGCCTGGGACATCTTGCACAAGGCTTGCCGCACCACGTGCGATTCCGGTACCGACCTGCTGCCCGAACTTTCGTGGGTCATCGGTTATCGACGGCGCGCTCGGTGTGACGTAAGGATCAACCGGCCTGATCGCATTTGGATCAATCGGACTGGGTGCTACAGGCGCTGTCGGCTGAGCCTGCGTCTTCCATGCCTCGGGAAAATCGTCAGCGCTCAACGGCATCAGTACTCTTCCCAATTGTTCGGATCGACAAGATTGGTCGGGTCGCCCCCACCCGTCCAAATCGCCTGTTTCCCCGGCTTGAGCTGATAGAGCTGACCGACAACCGGCGGCCCAATGCCGGGAATCTGCGCACTGCCGCGGATCGCGCCGGTGTTCCGGTCGAGTCGCGTCAGATTATGAAATCCCCGCAGCGTCTCCGATTGCAATCCGGTCGCGGTTCCGTTCTGATACAAGCCATTGCGAAAATCGGCCGGCAGCCGGTCTCCGCTGCGACCACCCAATCTGTTGAATAATCCCTGCTGCTGATCCATTACGCTCAATGCCAAGTCGGCATCGTTTGCGATGCCCTGCCGGAAGCCTGCCGGATTGGTGTACCAGGGAAACAACTCTTCCATTTGCTTAACGTCGGTAACCGTCGCAGTGCCGCCGTGCGATATCGCATCAACATCCTGGTTGAGTATCATCCAGTCGCGCGCCAGTTGATGATAATCAGGATTGCCGAGCGCTTGGGCGATGCTGCCGCTGATGTGATTGATCAGCGGAGATCCGTGCGCGTCCTTCTGCTCGTAGAGGCGCTGCAAGTCCGCCGCTACCAATTGCTGCGCTCTATAGAGGCGCGATGCCCTGCCAATGATCTTCTGCGACTGGCTGTTGTCGGCGTTGAATTGGGTCAGATTGCCGCCGCGTCCCGGGTACCAGTTCGGGTCAGCCCTACTGGCAAGTCCTCGAATTATTCTCTGATACGCGGCGGCACGGGGACTTGCCGACGTGCCGCTGCGAGAACCGATCGCACCAAACGAGATCGTATCCGCCAGGTCCTGCCCGATCAGCGGATTTAGTGCGCGAACGGTCGGCACAATTTGATCAGGCGCAACCCTCGCGGTAGCCGCCTGTATGCGACTTAAGAGATCATCGGCGTCAACCGTCATCTGCGGCGTGATCGCCTTCGGATCTTGCTCTGTCCCCATTGCCGTGTTTGTCACGGCCTGATTGTAAGCTGCGCTACCCTTGTAGGTTACTCTATTGAGATCGGTCGCTTGCGTCGGCGCTGCGGTCGGTGCCGGCGTTGGCGCTGTCGCGGGCGTCGGCGCTGTTGTTGGCGACGGCGTGGTTGCCGACGGTGTCGGCGCGGTCGTGCTCGGCTGCGGCTGTTCGGTGCTCGGTGCAGAAGTGCCGTCACCCGTGCCCCAGATGTCGGGTTTTTCCGCCTTGTCCTTTGCTGCCTTGCCCTTTGCGCCCTTCAAATACGCCTGATCCCACTTGTCGAGCATTCGTTCAACTGCCGCGAAAGCCTTGGGACTGGAGAGCGCGGCCTGAAGGGCGGGATTGTTTTGCCAGTCCAGCCCTTCGTCAGTCAGGCAAGCCGTGAATTTGTTGATGTCACCAGAATCCTGCGTCGCCGCGAGACACGAGTCGTATTTCAGCAGCTCGGCCCGGTGCATGTCGAGCGCACGTTCGGTCGATTCCTTGTACTGTTCGTGAGCGATCCTCGCCGCTTCGGCTTGTCCCTTCTGCCGGGCGGCAAGAAAGTGGCTCCAGAAGACCGGGCTTTGCAACGCTCCGGTACGCGCCAGCAGAGGGCCGAAGGCTCCAAGCTGTCGCATGGATACATTGATCACGTTATCAGCCTCGTCGGCTTGCGGCATATAACCGGGTGCGTCGGGGCCGGGATTGCTCAATGCGGTCTTGAGAATGTAATCCGGCTTGCCGCGCTCGCCGGTCGAGCGCGGATATGGATTGCCGAAAAACCGCTGCGGCGCGCCGTACAAAGCCCGCTCGAACATGCGCGACATGTTCGGACGATTCTGACTGCCACCCGGCAGCGACGGCCAGATGCCGCGCAGCAGACGCGCTGCGGTGCCGAAATCGCCGCGCGCAATCGCCGCCGCCGCATCGGGTTTTGTGCGTTCGATCCAGCGGCGATTGACATCGAACTGCTGTTGCATGCCACCGGCCCACGGGTCACCGAGCCCCATGCGCATGATCTCGCGACGGGTGCTGGCGAGATCCTGCAGCCAGCCGCGGGCGGTGCTGGTCGGATTGACCAGATTGCGGCCGTAACTCGATTCCGGTCCTGAAAGTGCGTAGAAAAACTTGTTCCAGTTGCTGTCGGGATCGGCGTTGGCGACGGTCGCCATGTCGTAGAGGCCGTTGCCGGTGATCCGTCGCTGCTGCGGCGGCATCCGCAGACGCGGAATGGTTATGCCGGGATCGACGTTTGGGACGCGCTGCGGCGTGATGTTTATGCCGGGGTCGACGTTCCGTGCGCCCGGCGGCAGCGGCAGCTCGATCCCGGGATCGGGAAAATTCCGCGTGTAGTCCTGCTGGGTGTCGTCGCTGTAGTTAGCGTCAGACATGGCTCAGATGCTGCCGTGCGGGCCGTAACCTTGATAGATCGGCGATCTGTTGGCACCGGGCGGCGGAATAGTGCTGCTGCTGCCATCGGTCGGCGCTGATGCACTGTCAGTCGACCCGCCTCCGACATACGTCCAACTGTTGGTGTCGTTCGGGTTGCCGCCGTTGTAGCGCCAGCCGTTGATCACCATGCCGACCCGCAACGTCTCGCCGCGGTGCACGCCGGGCGCCCCGCGCTGGATCGGAGGACCGCCGGCCAGACCCTGCGTCATTCCCTGCCGCATCATACCGAGCATTTGTTGAAGAAACTGAAGCGGATTGGCATGGCTCGCGAGCGCACTGAAGATTGAGCCGATGGCTTGAATGACTTCGCCTGGAAAACCCATCGAAGCCAGCGACTGCTGGATGTTCTGTGCATGGTTGACGCCGCC
Source organism: Alphaproteobacteria bacterium (assembly GCA_017353855.1). GTDB lineage: Bacteria > Pseudomonadota > Alphaproteobacteria > ATCC43930 > CGMCC-115725 > AP-15. Next base: position 2,574 of record JAFMSA010000205.1, on the reverse strand, counting down.
TGTCGGGCTGGTCACGTCTGCGCTCGGCTGCTGCGCCGTGACGTCGGCCGAAGTCCGGGCCGCCGCGGTCTCCGCGGGGCTCGGCGCAGCCGTCGCGGTCGAAACAGGAGCCGGCGCTGGCGGTGATGGCGTCGGCGTGGCCGCAACGGCAGTGCCGGCGTCCGGCGACGGGAAATTGGCCGCCGTGGCGGGGGCCGCGAACGGCGCGTTCGCTGCATTGCCCGATGGTCCGAACGCGCCGTAGGGCGTGTTGGCGATCGGGGACGTGCCGGCCGTAAAAGGGTTGTTGCTGGCTACGGCCGTCGGCGGTGCCGCGGCCCTGTCCGCCGCCGTCAACGTATCGCCGCCGGTTGCTGACGGGATGGTCGACATCGCCGAGCCGGATGTGCCGGGCGCAGCCCCGCTCGAGACCGGCGACGAGGTGCCCGCATCGAAATAGCTGCTGTAGTTGCTGAACGGTCCCGGCTCCTGCGATGGCGGAATAATCGGTTGGGTTTCAACCGGCGTGGAGGCCAGCTGCGCCGAGCCCGGCGTATTCGGTTGCGGCTGGCTCGTGACATTCTGGCCGCCGAGGTTCGACGCCTGGTCGTACAGGTTCGCCGGCAAGCCGGTGCCCTGCGAGGACAGATCGCCGGGCACGTTCGCGCTGCCGAACAGGCCGCCGCCGCCGCTGCTCGTATTGGGGCTGCCGCCGAACAGGCCGTCGCCACCGCCGAGCCCCATGACGCCACCGAACGGGTCGATGCCGCTCGACATCGGATCGAACACACTGCCGAGCCCGCCGAATGGATCGCCGCCGATCGGTGCTGCGCTCGCCGCCTTGCCCATCACACCGTTCCGGTCAGGTTTGGATTGGTCAAATCAGTGTTGGTCGTGCTGGTATTCGTGCTCGGATTCTGGCCGCCGAGGTTAAGGCCGCCGAGCGCATTGCCGAGCTGCGCGAATTGCTGGTTCTGATTGCCTTGCGTGTTTTGCGCGATCTGGGCGTTCTGCGCCGCCTCCTGAAAAGGGATCGAGCCGAGGTCGTAGGCCAGTCCCGACGAGAACGGAATGCCCATGTCGGCATAGGCGCTCTTGAGTTTCATTTGCTCTTGCTGGCCGGCAAAGGCGACATCAGCCCCGCTCGGGCTGCTGCTGGTCTGGTTGCCGCTATTTGAGAAAGCGCCGATAAGGCTGGGTATGGCGGATGCTATTCCTTTGCCCATGATTATCCCCGCCAGTCGATCATCCAGTAAGTTTCCGGTTTGGCACCGACCCGCTTCGCCAGAGGCCCAAGATCATAGTGCGTCTCGGACGCCACCTTCCACGTCACGCATTTCTTGCGCCTCGACCAGTCCCGGCTGGCCTCGAGCAGCGGAATGACGTCCTTCCAGACGTTGGCGTCCTCTTCCGCCATCACGGTCGTGACCAGCGCATCCCAATCCGCCGGCAACCACTCAGGGGCGGATAGCACCGTGACGCACGCCGCCTTGTCGGTCCTGATCGCGAGGTGCACCGCCGGATTGACCAGGATGCGATTGCGCAGCCAGTTCTCGGTGCGGATCGCGTCCCAGCGCGGCGGATACCGTTTGATGCCGAGCGTCATGAACCAGTCGACGTCGTCGTAGGTCATGCGCCGCACCTTGCTGACCGGCGCGATCCGTTCGGCCAGCATCAGTCGCCCCGCCGGTTTCTCCGCTCTGCAATCAGCCGCTCCGGCGCATCGCTTTCGGGATATTTTTTGCCGATGCTGTCGTAGCACAGCTTCATGCGGTCCATGCCGAGGTCGCTGCCTCTCGTGTCGTCAGCGACGACGCCGCCGCGGGCACCGACAGAGCCGGCGATGCCCGGCCGCAACGGTCCGACGAAACGGCGGCCGACTTCTTGCCGAATCCCCGGCACGAGCACGGAGCCTCTCCGTGGGTCCCGAACGACCGGCCATTCTCTCTGCTTGGCCATTTACCGCCGCCTGCGGGCTCGTCTCGCGCGCCGCGATGCCGGCACCAACACCATGCGTCGTCGTCGTCCTCGTCGCATTGCCATCTCTATCTCCTCCTGCGTCTATGGGCTCGCGCCCGTCTCAAGTTGCGCCGTGCCGCGGCGCGCTGACGTCTTGTTGCTGCCATTTGCTCCTCCTCGAAGTAGCCCGACATACGTGCGCCACGGCAACACGACCAACGGCTCCTGGCGATTGCGCCGCAGAAACAGCAGGTCGAACGTCGACAGCCATTTCTCCAGCAAGGCGAAGCCCTGCCCGTTCTTGCGCCCCTTCACCTCCGCGACGAGCGGTGCCGCCTCGCGGCCGAATACATACACATCAAGGTCATGACCCGAGCCGCGAAATTTACTAGCGCCGGACAGAGGGTATCTTTCACAATGGATGCCGATGTCGCGGTGCGACGCGACGAGTTGGCGCTCGATCGCGTTGCCCTTGCGGCGATGTCGTGCACCGCTCACCGCCGCCGGCCGAAGCGGGCGGCCTCGCGCACGGGTCCGGTCCTGCCGCCGGGCATGATCGGCGAGCGTCGACCGATGACAATCGTCATCCGGCCGCCCCGCCGCGCGCGTCGGCGCGGTCGCTTGCGGGCCATCACA
>JAFMSA010000017.1:10683-18373 GCA_017353855.1 Alphaproteobacteria bacterium | reverse complement strand
TGGTGCGATCGGCAGGGGCCGACGCGGTCATCGATTTGTCCGCCGCCGACTTGCGCGAAAGCTTGCGCGCGCAGGTTTACGCTGTGACCGACGGGTGTGGCGCCGATATCATTGTCGACCCGCTCGGCGGGACGATATTCGAGGCTGCCGTGCGCGCTCTCGCCTGGAGTGCCCGGCTGGTGGTAATCGGGTTTGCCGCAGGCGCGATCCCGACAATCCGGACCAACTATCTGCTGTTGAAGAATATCGAGATCAGCGGCCTGCAGATCAGCGATTACCGCAAACGCCGTCCGGCGCAGGTGGCCGCCTGCTTCGCCGAAATCTTCAGTCTCTACGAGCAGGAAAAAATCAAACCCGCCATGGCGAACACCTTTCCGCTGGTTCGCGCCGGCGAGGCGCTCGCCGCACTGCGCGACCGTCGCATTGCCGGCCGTGCCGTGTTGCAGCTGAGCAATAGCTCAAACCTGACGCCTGTCGGGAGTTCGGGCCGGTCGAGACTCCCGGCCGGCCCGGGTTAAACAGCTGTTCTGCAGTTGAAGGTATAGCTGCGCAGCGCCACAGCCACTTGACCCCAAGCTTGTCGTGCAGCAGCGAAGTTTGCAAAAAACGGGCGACCACCGGCGTTGGATTTAGGGCTCGACAGCAGATAGTGTCTGAAGCGAAGAGCCGGTAGGTATGTGCGCGGGCTTGCCGGAGTGTGCCAAGAGGCGCCAGCGCAGTGCCCTCGCCAGTCAGTCCCTGCGTAAGCTAATCACATCACGGGCTTGCGACAATATGCGCTTTCTAAAGCGAAGCGAGCTTGTGTCGGGGCGGCGGTGGGCTGGACGCCTCGCGATTTGATTAATTTTTCGTGTTCGAAAAAAAAGGCGTCGGACCAACAGTCCGACGCCAGGCGACCGAAGGCTCGGTTATGGAAGACAAGGTGCCCGAGCCATTTTTCGATGTTACAACGGACGCAGAGGTTAGCCGTGTGACAAATAAAAGCCCGGCGTTGCGACGCGCTCCCACCCGTGAGGGGTCTACGCGTTTTCGTAACGGTTGTGGTCTGCTGCTTTAATCTTCGCAAACAATGGGCCTGAGGCCTCTATACTTCGCCCGCCCGCGCAGCAGGCAGGTTGACATCAACACGAATCGCTCCGGTTTCGGGACCCGAGCTTCGGTCACAACCGTTTGCTTGGCGGGTCCTGGTCGAGGGTAAGATCTGCTGTTCGACGTCGGCACTGATCGACCGGGCCGTCTGGCCGCTTTGCGAAACTCTCGACGCCGCCGACCGTCTCAGGTCGCGGCGCCTGTGCGGAGTAAATTTCAGCGAGGCGGTCAGGAGATACACCGAGCCAGAACAGCACGTGCAGCCTGATCCAGATGCACAGCATCGCCAGCGGATGACGCCTTTCGAAGCGGCGCGACGAGGTGATCAATGGCGGATCCTTGATGCAGCACGTCTGCCCGAACCGCTCGAAGCGGCGAACGAAATCCAGATCCTCCAGCAAAGCTATCGGGCGAAATCCGCCGAGAGCCTCATAGACTGAGCGACGGACGAAAATCCCCGAATCGCCATAATAGAGCCCGATTGCGCGAAGCCGTGCATACACCGGTGTAAGCCATCGACTGAGTAGGGAATCCCCGTCGAAGACAAGTCGAAAATTCCCGCCGATGATCCTGGCATCTGCCGAAAGCACTTCGTCGATCCGGTTCAACGCTCCCGGGAGCAGCGTGGTGTCGGCATGAAGGAAGAACAGAATGTCGCCGCGAGCTTCCCTCGCTCCGACACAGATCCCGGTCCCACGGCCCGGCGGGGAGAGGAGGGCCCGGACGCCATGATCGCCCGCGACCTCGAGTGTTCGGTCTCGGCTGCCGCCATCCACCACGATCACTTCGTAGTCCGCGCTCTGTTGACAGATCGCGTCAAGCAACGACGGAAGTAAACGCTCTTCGTTCAGGGTCGGGATGATTATCGAGATCATCGCGAACTTCTATTTGGATCGTGCCCTGGGCATGGGTCTGAGTTCTGCAGAGTGGTGCGTTTCATGGTTCCTGACCGGGAAATCGCCCTGCACATTCAGCGCTGCCCCCCAATTTCGAAGATTGCTCACTGCATCTCGCATCAGGTCACTCTCGGAATCCGAAGCTACCGTGTTCATGTCTTGAGGCGGAAAAATGTTCGCATCGTAATCTCTTGAGGCTGAAATGAGCCTGCTCCTGCTCAGTTTGGCCCGCTTTGGCTCGATCTCGCCGGAAAATGAGCTCCTACCGGCCAAGCAGACGGATTTTACGGCACCACGGCGGGCTTGGCGCCGGGCAGGAGATATATCCCGCAAATGACCCCTTGGCGTCGAACGGTGATGATTGTTCGTTCGCCGAGATTTGTAGCAAGCGCGACATGACCGCCTCCCCAGAGATCCAGCAAAGGCGAGGTATCTGCCGGGTGAGAAGCGCTGGGTGAGGTTTGCCTCAACCAGGGAGGGCTTGCGCGCGCTGCCGGTCCTCCTCCATGCCCTAGGCCGACCGCTGCAGCAGCTACCGCCGCCCGTCACTCCAGGAGCCCGGCGGAGCGCCTTCGCGCAAATCGCGGCCCGTGATCTCGACATTTCCGTCTTCGGTCAACTGACGCCGGCGCAGCTTCCGCTCCACGACCATTTCAAAGCGCGTTCGCTGTAAGTGGTATGCTTCAACGCAGCGCTCGGGAACGGGGCTATCGGGCAGCAGGCGCTGGAACACGCGCCGGGGTATCCGCACCATGCCGCGGTATTCCCCGATTTCGACGCTGAACTCCACGGCCTGGCGTTCTGCATTCCATCGGGCGTCATCCGGAAAAGTGAAGAACATCACCGTCTTAGGCTGGTTGTACTGCGACAGTGTTCTCTATATGTTCGAAGAGCGAAATGCAACAATAACGATTGACGGGTAACGCATCTGCCGCGATTAGCGAGTATCGCGCTCTATTCACGCGATGTCCGATCAGGCGAAGCAGAGAAAAGGCAACCTAAAGCGTACTTGGCCCGGCCAGCGCGGGTGTGGGTGGGCGCTGCGAGGGCCGGCAGCGGCGGTGATGCAACCGCCAATTGTCACGGCACCTTCAACCTGCAAGCGGGGAGAGGCTCTTGCCGATCTCCACGCGAACCTAGGAAGACACGGGCCGGGCGCCCGTCTGGCGAGAGCTGTGGAGAGCTTACGGGATTCCCTTCAGAGCCCCAGGTTGTTTGCCGGCTACCGGAAGATCCGCCGCCCCCAGGAGCAGTACGCTTCCACGTGCGCCGCGGACGTCGGATCTGCGCACCTGATCTGAAGGCGCAGCCTCGCGCACAAGCGATTGCGCGGTTATATCCGCGCGGTGATGGCTATGCCGGTTGGTGCTTGTCCCGCCGAAAATCGGCGGGCGCAGGATGTCGCAGCCTCAGACACGTTGATTGAACTGGTCTCGCGCATGTGCGCGGATCAGGCGACCTGTTTCATTAAGACGCGCAGCGGCCTTACGTATTTCGTCAGAGACGATCCCTATCGGGGTGGCGGGTCAGATCCTGAAACCGAGCGCGGTTAGCTCGCTTCGCACCACCGGGTCCGCGAGCGCGGCGAGAAAGCGCTGCACTGCAGGGCGAGCAAACCGCGCCTTTGGCACAATAAAATCATAGTGTTCATCCTGTGCCGGGATGAAGCCAAGCCTGTATTGCCGGGCAATGGTCTCGATCGCAATCCCCCAATCCGCCCGGTTTTGCGCGACCGCCGCACCAACGGCGTTGTGCGACTTCGGTTGCGACCAGTACCCCACCGGCTTTGCGCCTCCGAGCAAACGATCCGTCAGGATGCGGGTCCCACTGCCGGCATTGCGGTTGACCATCAGGCAATCCGGTGCGGCGGTTGCACCGCCAATGGCATCCTCGAGGGACCGGCCCTCGAAGCGCGGGTCGCCCTTGCGAAACACGATCCCTTGCAGCCGGCGATAGCCGGAGACGAGCTCAAGCGCAGCGGTGAGGAACGGACGGTTGTACTCGCCGGTTTCCGGATCCATCAGATGAATTGCGGCAATGTCGCACTCGCCACGCTCGGCGGCCGCGAGCCCGCCGGTGCTGCCGACATTGATCGCCTTGACCGAGATCCCTTCGGATTGCAGGCGACCGATCAGCAGATCGAGGCCGACGCAGTGGCTGCCGATGATCACCAGATCGGCGAGCTGCGCCCGGCCGATCAACTGCACCTCGACCGGCGTGCCGGCGGGCAGGCTCTCGACATGCTGGCCGATCGTGATGAACCCGTCAGCCTGGCTAAAGGCTGTCACCGCACCCGAGCCTTTGGAAGTCGGATAGGCCGCGAGCGGACCCTCACCCTCGCCGCGCACCAGCGATATCATCAAATATTCGGTGCGGCCACGCTCCGAGGCGATGCGCATCGGCAATGTCGCGGGCAGCCGTTCGGCCTGTTTCTCCGGCAATCCCGCAAAGGCGCGGATCACCGGGCCAACAAATTCATGGAAGGTAAAGATCGCCGAGGTCGGGAAACCGGGCAGTATCACGATCGGTTTGCGGCCGGTTACCGCGAGACAGAGCGGCTTGCCCGGCTTCAACGCGACGCCATGCACGACGACCCCGGGGTCGTTGAACGAGGAAATGGCGCGGTAGCACAGATCGCCCGCGCCCTTCGATGTGCCACCGGACAGAATCACCATGTCACAGGTGGCGAGCCCTTCGGCAACGAGACGTGACAACACGCTCACCTCATCCGGCCCGATGCCGAGAGGCTTGGCGCAGCCACCGGCCTCCTCGACGGCAGCGGCCAGGATCGCGGCGTTCGAATCATAGACCGCGCCGGGACCAATCGGCCGACCAGGGGCGACGATCTCGTCACCGGTCGAGATGATGGCGATCTGCGGTCGCCGCCAGACTTCGACGGCAGCGCAACCGACCGCAGCCAGCATGCCGATCTCGCGCGCGGACAATACTTGGCCCGCGCGCAGCACGGTTTCACCGCGCGCCAGGTCACTGCCGGCGAAGGCGATGAATTGGCCGGCTGCAGCCGCCCGACGGACCTCGATCGCCATGTGCCCACCGTCATCCCGTGTTTCGGTGTGCTCGACCATGATGATCGCGTCGGCCCCGCGCGGCACCATTCCCCCAGTCGCAATCAAAGTCGCCGTACCTGGTGCAACGGTAAGCTGCGGCACCGTGCCGGGAGTGAGGATCTCGGTGTTCAGCGCCAGCGCTTTTGGCGCGCGTTCGCTTGCGAATACCGTGTCCTCGGCACGCACGGCGAACCCGTCGACGCCGGACCGATCGAAACCGGGCACGTCTATCTCGGCGATAACCCCGCGCGCCAGGACGCGCCCGAGCGCTTGCGACAACGGTATCGTCTCGGCGCCGACCGGGCGCAGATCGAGATGCCTGTGAAACCGCGCTGACGCCGTCTCGCGGTCGATGACGTCGAGAAACTGCTCCTGCCGGGCGAGGTTCCGCAACGCGGTCGGGATGTCGTTCATGGCTTGTGCAACTCTGCCCTAAACCTGCCGATGGCCAAAGCCAGGGGGTTCTGAGGGACGTGCGGTGGAAACTCTCCGCGGCTCTCGCTTGGTACTACAGCATATGCGGCATCGTCTCCAAACCTGACCCTCTTCGACGGACGATCCGTTTGCGGCGCCTCATTTTCGGACTTGTGTGCAAAAAACGGATAGCTTGAATTGCGCACGAGAGGCAACCGCCTTTCAGGCGCTGCTTATCGCGATGGTTCATACCAGGGGCTTGCGGGGCCGGGTGCGGGCCGCGAATAAGGCACTGCTGGGCACATAACGGTTCACCGGCTTCGGACGGTGCGGTCTCGGCGTTAACAATCCGGCACAGCCCATCGTGGGTAGGCAGCGGGTAACCGCTGGCGTGGGGACTTCCGGGCGATCTGCGCTCCTGCGATGGTGAGCGGCTGCGGTACTTATCGGCGATTTTTCGCCGGCCCGTGTCGGCCGGCCTGTCGTGGGGAAATGTTCGCACCCCTGGCCCCGGACTTCAGTCATGGGGTAGTTGACTCAGCGCTTGTCATACAGGTAGACGCTCACCCGAGCACCTTGCGGATAGCCTTCGCTTCCTTCCGGGACGATGACGAAGCCATCGGCGCTGACCGCGGCCACGAGCCCGGTCTCTGCGAAAGAGGGCAGGGGTTCGACGGTGTCACCCCGGCCATTGCGCACCGGGCAGATCTCGGTCATACCGAGAGCCGAGACGATTTTTCGTGCGGTAGCCATCTCGCGCGACCGGTAAGGGAGCTCGGCATTACGCCCGCCGAGCCGCCGGATTGCCCGTCCGCCGAACAGCTCGTAGCTCCACAGGCACGCCGCCGGTGCGCCCGGCAAAAGAACGACCGGCGACCCGCTGACAATGCGGCCGAGACCGGTCGTTTCCCCCGGACACAGCGCAATTCCGTGGAGCGCAAGTTCCCCCGCCGCAGTGACCGCCGCGGCCGACTGATCATCGGTGCCGGGCCCGGTCCCGCCGATGAGAAGCACAATATCGGCGCCGGCCTCGGCCAGCGCCGAAGCTAGGGCGGTCCGCTCACGCCCGACCGCGACGCACGCTCCGACAACACCGCCGTCGCGCTCGACCGCCGCGCATATCATTGGCCCGTTGCTGTCCTCCCACCCGCCGGATTTCACCGGCTTGACAACCAATATGCACACGTGGGGCCGGCGTACGACCTGGACCACCGACACGGCGGCATCGGTCAATAGCCCGATATGTTGCGCGCCAAGCCGTGTTCCGGCAGTTGACAGAGTCGCACCGCTCGCCGCGACCGCGCCCTGTCGTTCCACGTTCGCACCAGCCGTCACTGCGTCGACGACCTCAATCGATCCCCGGCCGTCGGGCTCGGCCAGCTCCAGCGGGACGACAGCGTCCATCCCAGCCGGCAATGCCTCACCGGCAGTCACCGCGATCAACGGCAGCCGCACTGGATTGTAGGAGCTTGCCCCCCAGGACGCGCTCGCCTGCACAGCAAATCCGTCCCGTGCCGCGCGATCCATGCCCGGAATCGGTCCGGCCGCACGGATATCTTTGGTGAGTGCCCGTCCGCGTGCCGCACGCACCGGGACATCTTCTTCGTTAAGGCAGCGGGTTGCACCGTCGATCCAGGCGATACCCGCGTCGACCGAATGATGGCTGGCCATAAGGCGTGCTCTTCAGGCGCGTTTCAGCTTGCCGGCAAGCCAACCGCGGGCCATTTCCATCCCGCCGCGCAATACCGGCGCCTGCGCCACCCCGGCCCGCCCCCGCAACTGCTGTGGCCGCATTGATGGACGGCGGACGGCTTTACACACGATCACTGCAGGCCGGTTGGTTGGAACCAGACCGGTTAGTTGTGACGGTGATCCATTAAGCCGCCGCATATTGTTCGCTGCTCTGAGGTGGCCAAGAGGACCGATGAACTCGTCAGGATCTCGGACGTTGATAATAAGCAGCCCAGCCTCGCGCTCAAGACGCGCTGCGAGCGCCATCGACCCACGAAAGCAATGTGACAGTATGTACATATCGCAATGTTCCATAGTGGCTTTCGCGGCGCAAGGGGGGCTACCGTGTCCCGCGCGAGCCAACCATCGTGGCCCGGCATCTGGCCATGTCGGTAAGATAGGGGCAGTCGGGCCAGGTGCCGCGGTAATGCTCGCCCGCCGAACGCCTGCACGGCGACGAGGCCCGTTCCGATCCTAGCTAAGCTAAGCTAG
>JAFMSA010000017.1:0-10673 GCA_017353855.1 Alphaproteobacteria bacterium | reverse complement strand
TTGCGCCGGAAAGTAGCTAGCTTCCCTGTGACTGCCCGGCGCTCGGCTGATCTTTAATCCGCCGACGCCCGGCGCGTAATCGAATTTGGCCTGTCGGGTCTCCCGGTCATACAGCGCAAAAGCTGCTTCGTATTCCCGGCACCTGCATCTTGACCGTCGCGCGCTCTGCCGTCGGGTCGAGGTGCCTGGCAGGGCGCAGTCCTCACTCCCCGAACGCAAAAGGTAACTTCCTCGCGCATCCGGAGTTTGCTGTTTGACAGTGGTGGCGCGCCGCCCGCCGGGGGCGTTGGTGGTTGGACCGGGATCGAGTGCCGGATCGTGATGGTATCGTTGTCGACCAGGCGTTCCTTGACGAGGAGGCGGACGACTTTCTGTCGCTCAGCGATTTCCAACGTTTCCGCCGACTGCCGTAGTCGCTCGAGGAATGCGGTCAGGGTTTCAGCCGGTCGGAGGAACGATATTCGGTCGGCCGCCTGATCGAGGATCGCCTGCCGCTCCGCCCCCACCCACTGCTCGCGGGCGCGCAGTTCCGGCATCCGGCAGCGCAGTTCGTCGAGGGACAGGAGATCTTCCTGGTAGGCCGTAAGCAACCGTTCGATGCTTTTCCTGATCCGTGACAGTTCGCGCTGGAGGGCTTCTCGCCTTCGCTTTGCCGGTTCCGCTGCGCGGGCTACGTCAAGGCGCCGATCGAGTTCGGCCCGAATGAGCGCTGGGTCTCCGATCAGGTGAATAACTTCCTGCCACACGATCTGGTCGAGCAGGTCTTGGCGGATCGGCCGGCTATCGCACACCGGTCCGCCGAGATGGCGCCCAAGCGTTGGAGCCGAGGCAGCGATAGTAATGGATTTTGCGCGCGGAGGTGCGGGTCGACGTCCGCGACAGCGCATAGCCGCATTTGCGGCAGGATACCAAGCTTTGGACGATGCTGGGCTCGATAGTCCGGCGGGGTACGAAGCGCTCGTTGTCAGCCAACCGCTCGGCCGCCAGAGCGAAGGTCTCTTCGCTGACAATCGTTGGGACTGGTATTTCGATCCATTTGTCACGGGACCGTTCGTGACCGCTACTCTTGTCCCCATGCACTGCCCGCCCCGGCAACCGAAACGGCTTTGTCACTTTTTGCCTCGCGTCGATCTGGGTCTTGTTGAAGCAGGCGGGACCCTTATAGGCAGGATTGCGTAGGATTGCCCAGACGATGGATCCTTCCCAGCGAACCCCCCGACGAGTGGAAACTCCCATCCCGCGTAGCAGCCGGGCAATCGCGCCGATGCTCAGGCGTCCACCGCATACTTATTGTAGACCAGCCGCACGACTTCTGCTTCGGCGGCATCGATCTCGTGGCGTGCCGGTGCCTCGCTGGTCTTGCGGACGTAACGGTAGCCGTAGGGTGCGCCAGATAGAACCGAGACTTCCCCGGCCTTGGCGCGATGGCGCTTGCCGCGGCGGGACCGTTCGAGCATCTGCGCCCGCTCGTATTCGGCAATCATGCCCTGGAACTGCAGCATCAGTTGATCTTCGGGCGTGCCGGAACAGAAAGATCGTCTCGACACCGTGACGGGCAAACTCCTCGGTCAGCAGGGAACGACTGCGTGATCTCGCTGCTGGAGGTCACATTCAGGCGGTTCTGATCCATTCGCCCGACCGCTTGAGCAGAAAATATGCCCATCAAGTCCGATCGCCAGTCAGACGACGGCGCTGATCGGCTTCGCACGCGAGCAGGGCTACAGCGTACCCGATGACTGGGTGATCGAGCAGGAAGGCTTTAGCGGCTCCAGTCTTTTGCGGCCAGGGCTGGGTGTTTTCCTCCTTCTGCTGCTCAGAAGATACTCTGGCGTAAATCGCGGCCGCCTCCATCGCGCCTCCCCTTCACGCTCTGATCCAGCCCAATGGCACGAACTCATTCGGGAACCAGCATCCCGTAGACCTGCTCCAGCTCGAGGATGAGGAGACGGTCAAACGCATGCTCGAATTGGACTCTACGATCACAGGCGCGCTGTTCAGCCATTGCGGCTAGCTTCGCCGAGAAACGCTCGCAGCGCCCGGCTCACCATGTCGCTGATCGTTGTTCCTTCGGCCGCCGCCCGAGCTCGGACCGCATCCACCAGGCTGGGCGGAAGCTTGAACGTTACTGCCGTCGCTGCCTCAACAACCGGCACCGGACAGCCGATCGACTGGGCCTCTTCGATGTATCGATAGGCCTGACGGCGCGACATTGCGAACTCGCGCGACAACGACGAGGCAGCCTCCCCCACGCTCTGCCCACGCGCGAGCAACCAGTGGGCCGCATTGAGACGTTCCGCCTTCTGCGCATCGGTCGATCGCGCCATCTGCCATATACATATTACATTTTGAGGCGCAAATCAAGCACACAACGAGACCGCCGATCAAAACAGCAGTTATCTTTTGGGTTCAGGGAGTGAGTGTCGCACTGCGCCGAATCGCGAGCTGCTTCCTCGTTTGCGTGGCGGATCTGCTCGGCCCGCTCCGGCGATCTCCGAGCCCGCCACACGCATCCGGATCGGACCGATATGCGGCGCTGCGTAGGCTGCGGTCGGGTCGACCTCGAGATCCACACACTGCTCGCGGAAATCCCGGTTCCGGTGGTAGCGCTATAATTCGCCCCAGGCATGGCCCTCCGCCACCACGGCCAGCCCGCCGGCGCGGGGCACCCCGGGGTCGAAATCACGCGCCTCCTGTTGGCGAACCGATCACCCTCGAGCCGGCGCCTCATAATCCAGCGGGGAGGGGGCGACTGGAGCTTGGCTGCACCAACTGAAAGATTGGCGGGGGCGATGACCGCTGCACCGATGGCTGGTCGACCGACTCTGACCGAACCCGGGCGCAGGCCTCTCCATCAAGATCGTGAGGCTGTCGTTATGTTGGCAACCGACGCGGTCTTCAGTACACGACGACTGTCACTCAACGTCGGTTAGAGATCAAGAGCCCGATCTGTTCGTCGCGCAGCCAGGTGTCAGCTGAAATCTGCCGGCTGGTAGCCTCCATTTTTTGCCAATGGGGATGAGAGCTCGAGAGGGAAAGGTGCCGATATAACCGCCTTCCAGCGCACGCGCATGTCGTCGCCGCAGCTGGCGCTTGAGGAGCAGCTCCCTTGTCGAGCAGAACTTCTGTGCTTATACGCCGGTACATCGCGACATCGCGCCCAGCAGCACATTGTCGTCGACTCCCTTGCAGCGCCGTCCTCCGTCGAGAACTCGAGCGCCCCATCGTCGGTCACCATCCGACCTTGAGAAATCGCTCACAGCACGGCATGCCTGCAGTACCGCAGCCGCGCACGGGCGCCACGAACATCTCCGCGGCGTGCTTCGGTCTGATGTGCGGACGCGCCCCGCCGCCAGGCATTCTGGATCGCGCGCGCCGATGGACGGTGCGTGCGATTGAGGCAGTCGAGTGCTTAAAGGCAGTCAACGCCGTGCTCGCTGCGATAGACACATTGCGAGCAGCGGTCCTGCTGCTGCGGCGCTACTGGGGTCTATTCACAAGAGAGAACTCGCGTCGAGGTCTGCAAAGGGCAGGATGCCCGTCCCTGGCACAGATCCGCCTGCGTCGGCCAGGCTTGTGCCATTTCGGGCCATTCTCGCCCGATTCGGCAATGGCCAAGTCGAGGAACGGGTTTGGCCAGTAGCCATCGCGAGCAACCGGCTACCCGTCGCCCTAACGGCATATGGGACCGTGAGCAGGCGATATCGATTCCGGTCGATGCGCCCCGTTGGGCCCGGGGGAAATCCCGGCGCGATCCTGATGACCGCCGGCGCATCCACGCCAGGTGGCAACGGTCGGCGCACAACCTGCGCAACCGCCGCTGAGCACAGGGCGAGGACAGCGCGGGCGTTCTCAAGCTTACGCGGCTTTTGACGACCGCCTACAGGCTCTCTCGATGCTGGTCAGCATTGGGTCAACGATTCGGGCTCGGGTTCTTGCGCCTTGCCGCGCCCCGCTGATTAGCCCCGTTCGCCGCCAGTAACCGGAGGCGGAGGCGGGGTCGGAGCCGGGGCGGGAGGCGGAGGCGGAGCCATGGTCGGTTCCGGCGGCGGCGGAGCGGGGTGCTGGGCACACGCCCCCTCGAGGAGCGCCGCGGAAACCACGACGGCAATCACCGCCGCATTACGCAACAGCCTGTGGTGGGTTACTTTTTGTGCAATGTCGAACATCCATTCCTCCACGGTTGAGACGCTCGTAGGCAGAGTGTGTTTAGTAAGTCGGCAAAGGTCGGGGAGTGTCAGTGGTTCGCGCGTCGTGGCACAAAGTCGGCTTTGGTCGCCAAAGCCATTGTCTTACGCCCCTCCAGCTCAAGCTTGCCGACGCGCGGGCCACCGTCGGAGCGATCAGTGAGCATCTTCCTCTTAACTCCTGCTTGAAGAAACTTCAAGAAATTTCGTCCTGATGGGCACCATCGCGTTCTACCAAACGTTTCTATCGCGTACAGGTTCCCCCAACCTTGATACCGAGCCGCGAATCGCGCCGCCGTTTTTCACCGGATCAAGCGCAAGTCACGCCGGGATCACGCTTTAGGTGAGGCTATCTTGTTGTTATCATGGAGCTTCTCGATGAGAGGTCGACTGGCATTCGGACCGATTGCAGGCGGCACGATCGCTCTCGCCGCAGCATGTGTATTTGGCACGGCAGTCCTTGCAGCGGGGCCGGAACCCGGGTCAGTCTTCGTACCGGCACGGTATGGCAGCACTGAACTCGGCCAGTTGCTCAACAGCGAGCCTGAATTAGTCGTCGCGGGCGAACGGCTGAATGTCGGACTGCTACGGCGCTTCTATGCGCTTCATGGCTTCGAGCCAGTGTGGACGACCCGGCAGGCCCAGGCGAATTTGCTCACGAATGCCGTGTTGCGCGCCGGCGATCACGGTCTCGCCCCTGGGCTGTTTCACGCGAACCTGCTGCAGCAGACAGCGAGACTGCAGCCGCTTGAGCGGGAACTGTTGCTCTCGGACGCCTTCCTATCGTATGCGGACGCCCTGGCCCGCGGCGCCATGCCGGTTGAGCGCAGAAGCGATGACGAGGCTTTGACGCCTGGGCCGATAGATGTGGCTGCTGTGCTCGACGCCGCTATCGACAGCCCCGATCCGGCGGCAGTGATCGAGGCGCAGGCGCCAACGACGCCGACTTACCGGGCGCTGCGCCGGGTTTTGGAGAGTTATCGCTCGGGCATCCGGGTCGGCGACAGGGCCACGACGATTCGCTTGCGGGAGATTGAGGTGAATCTTGAACGCCAACGCTGGCTGCCGCGGCGGCTGCCACCGGACCGCGTCTGGGTGAACGTTGCCGACGCCCGACTGATACTCTATCGCGCTGATCGGCCGGTTTTCTCTACGCGGGTCATTGTCGGTGAAGATTACAAGCGCAATCAGAGCCCGGAGTTCCGCGCCACGATCGATGGAATCCAGTTCAACCCTCCATGGAACGTCCCGGATTACATCGCTGCAGAAGAGATTCTGCCGAAGATCAGCTACGATCCAAATTACTTGAGGCGGCATAATATGGTAATGGAGCCCAATGGCGAGCTTCAGCAGCTGCCGGGACCCGCCTCGGGGCTCGGGACGATTAAGTTTGATATGCCAAACCGGTTCGACGTTTACCTGCACGACACGCCGTCCAAAAATCTGTTCAGCCGCTCTGACCGCCATATTAGCCATGGATGCATCCGGGTGCAGGATCCGCGCGAATTGGCCGCCCTGCTGATGCAGCAACCGATCGACATGATCAATCAAGCGATCGCGATGGGCAGCACCACCCAAAGCACCCTGCCAGTGCCCGTGCCGGTATTCGTGGTTTACCAGACTGCATTTGTAGATATCGACGGTACTTTGCAATTTCGCCCCGACGCATACCACCGTGACGCCGAGATCTGGCGGCGCCTGCAGACGCCGTTAATGGCGAGATCGCGCAGCGCAGAGCTATGGCCGTAACAGAGGAGCCTGCCCGACGCCAGATAAGAACCTATTCTGCCTGCCGCCGAGACTATGCGTCTCTAGCAGAAGTTGCCGGAGGCTGAGCCGGCGTTCGCCAATCTCAAGGACGTCATCGAGGTGCGAGCGATCTATCGCCGCACCGGCGATCGGGTGGAGGCACGCATCTTCGTCGCTGCGCTCGCCTTTCTTCTCCGCCGCACCATCGGGAGGTACCTTAAGGCCGCCGCTTCCGATCTCTCCGGCATCGAGGCGTCGACCGCTCTCAAGCGGTTATGGGGGTGTCGTCGGCATCAATCCCGGCAAACCGGCCTGTAAGCGCTCCGTCACGCACGACACACACCGCGCCGCTGTCGTCGTGCGAGCTCTCGCCGTCACCGATCTCAACCCACCGAACGACCCCGCCGCGACCAGACAAGACCGGAGGAATCCCTGCCCCTCTGCCGGGCGCGATCCCTTACGCTCAGCTATTCCCAGCCTGGGCCGCATCGCCGCGTCGAACTGACCGCCAATGCCGCGACGCTCGAAGGCGATCGGCAAACGGGCCACGTCCCTCGGACTTCGCGAAAACGCCTCGGAAATAGGCGAGGGATCACGTCGTTATCGCATCAGCATTTATCAGCCGGATATCTGGCCTCTCGGATTGTTGCTGATCGGGCATCGTATTCCCTTTGCCCTTGCGGGAGTGCGGATTCCTGCCTGACTAGCATTAGCGACAGCCTCAATCAGGCTCCTCGGCTGATCCGGGCACCGTGTGCAAGGATCGGGTGTGAGCAAGCTTCTCGGGCTGTGGTATATCCGCCCGGACTAGAGGCGCCCGCTTCACCGCACAAACCGGCGGACGGCTCAGGCAAGCCGACACGCAGCTTCATCGCTGGATTCCCGTTGGGGGCTCACGATGTATTCGACCTCGCGGGAGATCTCCCGGCCTGGCCATTGTATCCCGGCGCACAGTCTTCTCGCGAAAGGACTATAGGATACTCTCAACGCTGGCGAGGTTTACCGTAAAGCGGCCGGTGCTCCTCGATAGTCTTCTCGTGATACAAGGGGTCGACCAGTCTTTGAGCTCGATGGCTTTCAATCACGGAGCATCGGGGCCATACTCGCGAGCGGCGATATCGCTGTAGTTACCAGATCGTTGGGGGACAGGTGTGGTCAGCGTGGGAGAGGAAATGGTCGCACGGGCCCTCCCGGGACGTGCCAGGGGCCCTGAACTCTCAGTTATCGTGCCGACTTTCAACGAGCGCGACAACGTCGAACCTCTCCTGGCACGGCTCGAGGCCGCGCTGTGCGGGATCGAGTGGGAGGTCATCTATATCGACGACGATTCCCCCGACGGTACCGCTCACGAAGTCCGCAATCTCGCGCAGACCAATCCGCGCGTCCGCTGTATTCAACGTATCGGCCGGCGCGGTCTATCCAGCGCCGTTATCGAAGGGATGCTCGCCAGCAGCGCACCCTATCTCGCGGTCATCGATGCCGATCTGCAGCACGACGAGACAGTGCTGCCGCAGCTGCTCGGCACGATCAAGGAACAAAACCTCGACGTCGTTATCGGCAGCCGGCATGCTCCGGGCGGCAGTGTCGGGAAGTGGGGTCGCCGCCGGTCGACGATCAGCGCACTGGCCGCTTGTGTAGCCCGCTTCGTCGTATCCGCCGAGTTGAGCGACCCGATGAGCGGGTTTTTTATCATTTCTCGCCCCGCCTTCGAGCGGACTGTCAGGCATTTGTCCGGGCAAGGTTTCAAGATATTGGTCGACTTATTCGCGTCGACCCCGGTCGCATACCGCTTCTCCGAAATTCCGTACGTTTTCCGGCAACGGTTGCATGGGGTCAGCAAACTCGACAGTCTGGTTGCTTGGGAATACCTGACGCTGCTGCTCGACAAGCTCTTCGGGCGCTTGCTTCCGGTTCGCTTCGCCTCTTTCGCGGCCATCGGCCTGTCCGGCGTCGGTGTCCACTTCGTCACCCTTTATTGTGCTTTGCAGCTGGTCAGTTTTCCGGTCGCACAAGCTGCCGGAACTGTCGTGGCAATGACCAGCAATTTTGTTCTCAATAACATACTGACCTATCGTGATCGGCGGCTCGTGGGTAAGCGGTTCATAACCGGCCTTGCTTCGTTCTATGGAATTTGTAGCCTTGGCGCAGTGGCGAACGTTGGCATTGCGTCCGCTGCCTTCGGCCACCATTACACTTGGTGGTTGTCGGGCGTCGCGGGCGCCGCCGTCGGTGCGGTGTGGAATTACGCAGTTTCTTCAGCCTTCACCTGGCAAAGAAGGTGAGCTTCGCCCATAAAACCACCTGCCAGCATGTCATGGAAAGCGGAGGTGGTTACGCCAATTGCATGGGAGAATAGCAAGATGAAGCTTCCGCAGACCGGCCGCTGCCAGTGCGGGAAAATCCGCTACGAGATCACCGAGGAGCCGCAACTCGTCTACACGTGTCACTGTACCGATTGCCAACGCATCACGGGCAGCGCTTTTTCTCTGGGGATTACGCTGCCGGAGGCAGCCTTCCGTCTCACCGCAGGTGAACCGCGAGCGCTCCAGCGCATGCCCGACAGCGGCCGGCCCAATACCCGGTTCGTATGCCCTGATTGCGCGAGTTGGGCTTATAGCTTGCCGCGCGGCGGCGTGATCCGCGTCCGGGCCGGGACGCTCGACGACACGTCATGGCTACGACCGACCCGGCACATCTGGACGCGCAGCAAGCAGCCCTGGGTCACCTTCGCCGAAGGTGACGAGACCTTCGAGGGTCAGCCGTCTGAATAGGTCAGTCGGTTCGGAACTGATGGTGAGTCGCGCGCGTTCGCAGCTGAATATCGTCGATACTGCGCCGTATGGCGCGTCGGCGAAGCGTCGGGTGTGTGGACTGGCGGAATGAGCGCCTAAATCGTCGGTCGCCGTGGCTTCAGTGGCGTGCGCCGGATACTGACCAGACAGGAGTCGTTTTGCTCTCACACCCGAGGTCGAGCTGGTGGTAAACGATCTCTGTAACCCGGGCACGTCTCCACGGAGAAGGGGTGTGTTATGTCGATCATCGGGTGGATTATCCTTGGCCTGATCGCCGGCTTCATCGCCAGCAAGATCGTTGACAAAACGGGCCAGGGTTTTCTTCTCGACACTGTCCTCGGCATCGTCGGGGCGATTGTCGGGGGCATCGTTTTCTCGTTGGCTGGCGGAAGCGGCATTACCGGACTTAATTTCTACAGCATGATTGTCGCGATCATCGGGGCCGTTATCGTGTTGCTGATCTATCATGCAGTGGTAGGCCGCAGGGTAAGTTAAGTTAGGAGGGAGAAGCGCCACGGCATTGCGCGTCGCAGCGGCTGCGCTTCTCGGAGCACGGACGACAGGCGAACCAGGAAATTTGTTCCGGGACGGCACCGCCGCTTCCACAAGTCCACCGAAAGCACCTGCCCAACCACGAGCATAAGGACGCTTCCGGGCGAATGCGGCGCCCTGCTGCAGGGTTTGCAACAACGGGCCGCGGCTTGATGGCCCCCGGGATGTGCTCCATCGTCAAGATTCCGCTCCCGCTGTTATGCCGCCTCCGTTCAACAGGGTTATACCGAACCAAATGGGGTCTGAGCGCGCGCGCGCCCGGGGATACAGCTCCCGGAACCCGCACGCCCGGTAAAATCGGATGGCCCGCGAGTTCGCGGCGCCTACCGCGAGGTGAGCGCCCCGTGATCCCGCTTTTCGGATCGTTCGAAGCCACTGGTTCATCAATCTCCGCCCGACGCCCTGACCCCGAAGGTGCGCCAGAAGGTTGATATGGAGGTGAGCGGGATAGCGTTTTACTATCTCGTTTGGCGTGTGGCCGGGGTGGTGAATTCGGTGCATCATCGAGTGGTCCAGGCTGCGCCTGGGGCGCGGGATATCGGACGGATCACTGTAGACCCGCCTGAGCCCGGGCCACCACTCGGCTTCCAGAAGTGCTTCGAAGTAGCACGTGTCCGGAGCGCCGGCAATGTAACCCCCGACTCCTTCGGGGTCCTCGGCGACGAACACGGTCTGCGGGCTCAACAGCGCGTAAGGCGCAACGTACACATGCCCGACCAGCTTGGGATCCGAGTAGGCGGCGGGGGCGCCGCCCGCAGCAGTCTCAAGGCAGATACGGTAGAGGTCCTCTAGATCATTCGGCTGGCAGGCGCGGATTTCGACCATTCGGCTCCTCCTCGGTACACAATCTGCATTTTGCGGGACTCGCCGGCGACTCCAGACCATGCTCCCGCGCGGGGGCCCGGGTCCGATTCCGACTCCGGGCTCGAGCGGGCCGACCAGCTGCCGGTCCCGTCGGCCGCGCGCCGGCTATCCCGCGCGCAAAGCTGTCGGAATGGCCGGCTTTTTTGGTCGAGTTCAGGGCGCGTGTCGCGACGACGGCGAGCCTCCCCCAGCAGAAATGGCCGGCAGGCGTTAAGCAGATCCGGCGCGATGCATCCGGGCTAGCGCACGCAATCAGAGCTCAAGTCGACGCAGGCAAAAGAGATGGAAAGAAAGTTCCCGAACCTACCGAAACGCTGGTGCGCACGCCTTCTGATCCTCTTTGCCGCCATGGCCTGGCAATTCTTGTCCGCGCCTGCCCGAGATATCGCGCTGGCCGCCGAAGAAGCCGAGCGATCGGCTCCGTTCACACCGGACCCCGGATGCCGCGCACCCACCCCCGAGCAACGATCCACAGTAATCTTAGTATACCATCATGTCCGGCAGTCTCTCCCGGACGGCTCCCGCATCGAAC
>JAFMSA010000016.1 GCA_017353855.1 Alphaproteobacteria bacterium | reverse complement strand
CCCCTCGGAGAGGGGACGATAGTGGCGTTCCCGCCCGGCTTTCTCGACGAGCTGCGCAGCCGGATTCCGCTGTCCGGGCTGATCGGGCGCAAGGTCAGGCTGGTTCGCCGTGGGCGTGAACTGGTCGGATTGTGCCCGTTTCATCATGAGAAGACGCCGTCTTTCTATGTTGTCGAGGACAAATCCTTCTTTCATTGCTTCGGGTGCGGGGCGCACGGCGATGCCGTCGGGTTCGTCATGCGGGCAGACAATCTCGATTTCATCGAGGCGGTCGAAAAGCTCGCGGGGGAGGCGGGCTTGTCCGTCCCGCAGGCGACCGCAAAAGACCGCCGGCGCGCGCAGCAGCAGAAGACCTTGCTCGAGGCGGCGGAGGCTGCTGCAGCCTTCTACGAGGCGCAACTGTGGGGAGGCGCGGGCAGCCATGCACGCGAATACCTCCGGCGCCGCGGGCTCGATCCCGAGACGATCCGCCGATTCCGTCTCGGCTGGGCGCCCGACGAGAGATGGGCGCTGAGGCGCGCCCTTGGCGCGAGCTTTTCCGACGCGCTACTGGCCGAGGCCGGTCTCCTGCGCAGGCCCGAAGACGGCGAACCGTTCGACTATTTTCGCAACCGGGTGATATTTCCGATCGGCGATCGCGCGGGTCGTGTCATTGCCTTCGGGGGCAGGGTCCTCGGCGACGGGCACCCCAAATATCTGAATTCGCCCGCCACCCCGCTGTTTGATAAGGGGCGGGTACTCTACGGCTGGTCCGCGGCGCGAGCGAGCGCGGCCCGTGGTGGAGAAACACCGCGATCGGCGGTGATCGTCACAGAAGGTTATATGGACGTGATCGCGCTGCACCGCGCCGGCTTCGGCGCTGCTGTGGCACCGCTCGGAACCGCGCTGAGCGAACCTCAGCTGCAGGAGCTGTGGCGGCTGGCACCCGAGCCGATCCTCTGCTTCGACGGCGACGCGGCGGGACGGCGGGCGGCGGCGCGCGCCGTGGATCGGGCGCTGCCGCTATTGCGCCCGGGATATAGTTTGCGCTTTGCGGCCCTGAGGCCCGGCGAAGATCCCGATTCCATCGTCCGCACCTCGGGAAGCGCCGCATTCGATGAGATCCTTGCCGCGGCACGGCCGTTGTCGGGCATGCTCTGGGAGGTCGAGTTCGGCGGCAAGCGTCTCGATACTCCGGAAAATCGTGCCGATCTCGAGCACCGGCTGACGCAGAAGATCGAGGCGATCGCCGATCGAACGGTGCGCGGTGAATATCACCGGTTTGTGCGCGACCGGATGTTTGAATTGGGGCGTCCGGCGCGGCGGAATGAGAAGGCGCCGGCACGTCCTCGCGCGGTCTTTGTGCGTGACGGGCCGGAGCCGCCGCCTCGCCCCGGAGGGCGGATCCAACGGGAGAACCTGATCCGCATTGTGCTGACGTTTCCGTCACTGGTCGACGAGGTCGCCGAGGAGCTTGCGGCGCTCGACATTCCCGAGCCCGAACTTGACCGTCTCAGATGTGAAATTTTAGGGGCGGAGGCCTCGCGGCCGGGGCTTGACGCTTGTGCGCTTCGGCAACACCTTGAGGAAAACGGGCTCGCGGCGGCCGTGGACGGCTTACTTTTGCCGTCGGTCGACACAATCTTCCTGGCTCGGTGCGCTGACGCGATTTCCGCACGCAAGGAATGGGGTCGCACAACCAGGATGTTGACGGGAGGCGATCGTTGTGCTTTGGCCGAGGCCATGAACGACCTGATCACCGATGTTTCACCGGAGAATTGGGAGCGATTCCTCGCTGCGAGGGAGCGTGCATTGCGTGATCGCGCCGTCGAGGAGGACCAGACCTGACCCGCCGCGATCCTCGACCGGGATCGTCGGCAACCGGTTGTCGAGACATGCGCTTATTCGTGCTCGGCTTCGGCCGGGCGATTGCGGAACTTGATTAGGGACGGTGGAATGGCGAGCAAGGCGGCGAACACGGCCGAAGTTACGGAAACCCGGGAAGAAGCGGCGGAGGCTCCACTGCTCGACAGTGTCGCTGCGGCGATCAAGAAGATGCTGGCCCGCGGCAAGGAACGGGGTTACCTGACCTACGACGAGTTGAATGCCGCGCTACCCCCCGATCAGGTGTCCTCGGAGCAGATCGAGGATACGATGGCGCTGCTCTCCGAACAGGGGATCACCGTGATCGAGAGCGAGGAGAGCGAGGAGCCGTCCGCCGCCGAAGCCGATGACGCCGACGGCGAGGTTCGGGGCAATCTCGACGACGATGATGTCGGTCGCACCGACGACCCCGTGCGTATGTATTTGCGTGAGATGGGATCGGTCGAACTGCTGTCGCGCGAAGGCGAAATCGCAATCGCCAAGCGGATCGAGGCGGGCCGTGAAATGATGATCGGGGGGATTTGCGAAAACCCGATGACGATCCGCGCCATCATCGGCTGGCGTGATGCCCTTAACGAAGGCAAGATGCTGTTGCGCGACATCATCGACCTCGACGCCACCTACGGGAGCGGCGGGTTCGAGCCGGTGCCGTCCGGGGTCGCCGCCGTCGTGCCGATCGAAGGCGCGGGCGTACGCGAGGCGGTAACCGGAAACGGCGCGCAAACGGCAAACGGGAGCGGCGGCGCCGATACGGAAGATGAACATGGCGAGGACGTTGCAAGCGAACTCGCGGAGATCGAAAGCGAACTCGCCGCCGAGGAAGCCGACGCCGAGGAAAGCTCGATTTCGCTCGCTGCGATGGAGGCGCAGCTGAGGCCAAGCGCGCTCGCGACCTTCGATGCGATCGCGGAAACCTATAAGAGACTGCATCGCCTTCAGGACCAGCGGATCAACGCCCTGCAGAAGGGCGAGCCGCTACCACGCGTAACGGAGCGGCGCTACGAGAAGCTCAAAGCCGAGACTATCGAGAACGTCAAGCGCGTGCGTCTCAACAACACGCGCATTGAGCATCTCGTCGAGCAGCTTTACGAGTTCAACCGAAGGTTGGTCGCCGATGAAGGGCGGCTTCTGCGGCTGGCGGAGAGTGCCGGCATCAAGCGCGCGGAATTCCTGCAGCATTATTTTGGGAATGAGCTCGCCGGCGACTGGCTCGGGCGTGTGGAAGCCTTGCAGGGCCGCGGCTGGGCGCGGCTGATTGAAAAATATGCGGCAGAAGCGGCCAGGCTGCGCGGCAACATCGCCCGCATTGCCACCGAGACGAAGCTGCCGATCGGCGAGTTCCGCCGCATCGTCCAGACTGTACAACGCGGTGAGCGCGAGGCGAGTCGGGCCAAGAAGGAAATGGTCGAGGCCAACCTCCGCCTCGTCATCTCGATTGCCAAGAAATACACCAATCGCGGGTTGCAGTTCCTGGATCTGATCCAGGAGGGAAATATCGGGCTGATGAAGGCGGTCGACAAGTTCGAATACCGCCGTGGTTATAAGTTCTCGACTTATGCAACTTGGTGGATCCGCCAGGCGATCACGCGCTCGATCGCCGATCAGGCGCGGACCATCCGTATACCCGTGCATATGATCGAGACGATCAACAAGCTCGTACGCACCTCCCGCCAGATGCTGCACGAGATCGGCCGCGAGCCGACACCCGAAGAACTGGCTGAAAAGCTGGTCATGCCGCTCGAAAAAGTGCGCAAGGTATTGAAGATCGCCAAGGAGCCGATAAGCCTCGAGACCCCGATAGGCGACGAAGAGGATTCGCATCTCGGCGATTTCATTGAAGACAAAAACGCGGTATTGCCGCTGGACGCGGCGATCCACGCGAATCTCCGCGAGACCACGACGCGCGTGCTTGCCTCGCTAACGGCCCGTGAAGAGCGGGTGTTGCGTATGCGGTTCGGCATCGGCATGAACACCGACCACACCCTCGAGGAAGTCGGCCAGCAATTCTCGGTCACCCGAGAGCGTATCCGCCAGATCGAGGCAAAGGCGCTGCGCAAGCTCAAACACCCCAGCCGCTCGCGCAAATTGCGCAGCTTCCTGGACACCTGAGGACACCTCAAAGCCGCAATTGGGGGCCCGTAGTTCAGCTGGTTAGAACACGCCGCTCATAACGGTGTAGTCGCAGGTTCGAATCCTGCCGGGCCTACTGCGCGGGTTGCGGTACCCGGAAGAATACAGTCGTGTCGCCGACGGCCATCGCTTCCTTCGGGTCGGGTGTCGAATTCCGCCGATGCCGGTGCGGCGGGCGGATCGGCCGGCGTTTCGCGCGAGACAGCAGAAAGTTCGGCGCGCCAGTGCCGGCGCCGAGCGATGAAGAGCCAGCCAAGACCCACCGCGATGAGCGCCAGAGGGACCGCATAGGCTCCGGCGTGATCGCGGACGGAACCCTGCCGTGGCTCGAGGGCTCTGTGCAGCGCCTGCGCGCCGTGCTCGATCACGCGACCGGGAGCCAGCTCGCGATCGAGCGCCTCGATCGCCGCGCCCAGCCGCCGCCGCGTCTCGGTGATCTCCACCTCGATCTCATGAGGTGGCTTACGGCCGTTGGAGGGCGCGCGAAGATCCCGACGGCGCCGGACAGGAGCCGACGTCGCGGGGATTGCGGGCGCCTCTCTTGCCTGATCCATTTGGCCTTCTCCACACGACGGACCCCGCCCCCCGGGGTTGAGCTGCCCGCCTCCCCAAAGAACGCGGACCGCTCGGTGCAGTTCCGGGTTTTCCGCCGGCGCGAAGAGCTCTCCCTCACGTGACCTGCGCGATCTCGTGCGCTCGGGTCGAACGGGCAGCGGCGAGGTGGTCTTTCGCGAGCACCGTATAAACTGCCGGCAATACAAACAGTGTAAAGAGGGTTCCGACAGACATTCCGGCCACAACCACGACGCCGATCGAGAACCGGCTCGCCGCACCTGCGCCGGCAGCTGTCAGCAGCGGCACCAGCCCGACCACCATCGCCGCGGTCGTCATCAGAATCGGGCGCAGGCGTACCCGCGCGGCTTGCTCGATCGCCCGGCGGCGATCGAGGTTCTCGCGCACCTGCAGTACGTTAGCGAACTCCACCATCAGGATGCCGTGCTTGCTGATGAGCCCGATCAGCGTGACGAGCCCCACCTGCGTATAGATGTTCATCGTCGCCAGTCCGAGGAACAACGGCATCAAGGCGCCGCATATTGACATCGGAACACTGACGAGAATGACCAACGGATCGCGCAGACTCTCGAATTGCGCCGCCAGAACGAGAAAGATGACGATCAACGCGAAGGCGAATGTCACGGTCAGCTGATTACCCTCGGCCACGTATTGGCGCGTGTCGGAGAGATAGTCGTGGCTGAAGCCGGCGGGGAGATTCCTGGTTTCCTGCTCGAGAAAATCGACCGCCTGGCCCATCGTCACTCCCGGCATCGGCACGGCCTGGAAGGTGGCGGAATTGAGTTGATTGTATTGGGTCAGCGCATTGGGCTGAGTACTGTGCGTCAATTCGACCAGATTGGACAGCGGCACCGGCTGACCGGCCGCCGAGGTCACATAATAGCGCGTCAGTGTCTGCGGATTCAGGCGCTCTGCCCGCGGCACCTGCGGGATCACTTCATAGGACCGGCCGCCGAGGTTGAAACGGTTGACGTAATTCTCGCCGACCAGCACTGCGAGCGTGTTGCCGATCGACTGCATCGTCACACCCAGCTGGTTCGCCTTCGACCGGTCGATGTGAACGCCGATCACGGGCTGATTGAAGTCGAGATCACTGTCGATGACAATGAACAGCCCGCTCTTGCGCGCTGCAGCCTTGATCCGCTGCATCGTCCCGTAGATTTTTTCGAACCCGCCGGTCGAGTAGATCACCATCTGCACCGGCAAGCCGCCGATCGTCGCCGGCAATGGCGGCGGTGAGAACACAAAGCTGCTCATCCCCTCAACGCTCGCCACCTTCTGCTGCATTAGCGGCTTTAACGTCTGGGCGGAGCGGCCGCGTTCGCTCCACGGCTTTAGGATCGCTCCGGCAATGCCCAGGTTGGGCCCGTTTCTGCCATTGACGACGAAGCGCAGATCCGTCTCCGGGAACGAGGCGAAGGCCTTGTCTAGCTTGTCGCCATAGGCGTCCATGTAGTCGAGATTGGCATATTGCGGTGCCTTGGTCAGCGCGAACAACACGCCCTGATCCTCTTCGGGGGCCAATTCGGCCTTGGTGTGCAGATACATGAAAACGAGGCTCGCGACGACTCCGGCAGCGAAAAGCGCGGTCACCGGCCGATAGTCGAGCGAGCGGTCGAGCTTGCGTCCGTACCACCCCGCGAGGCGCGAGAACGTCCGGTCGATCGCTCGCGCGAAACGCCCTTGAGACATTTCCCGCGTCAACAGCACTGAGCACATCATCGGCGACAATGTCACGGCCACGACGCCCGAAATGATAACTGCGCCGGCCAGCGTGAAGGCAAATTCCCGGAACAGCGCACCGGTAACCCCACCCAGAAAGCCGATCGGGGCGTACACCGCGGCAAGGGTCAGCGTCATCGCAATGACCGGTCCGGCAATCTCGCGTGCGCCAATCAAAGCCGCCTGGGCAGGCGTGCGGCCCTGCTCGATGTGGCGGTAGACATTCTCGAGGACGACAATAGCGTCGTCGACGACGAGGCCGATCGCCAGAACCATTGCGAGAAGGGTGAGGAGATTAAGGCTGAAGCCCAGTGCTGCCATGATGGTCCCGGCGCCGACCAACGACAACGGAATCGTCACGATCGGGATCAATACCGATCGGAAGCTGCCGAGGAACAGAAAGATGACGGCAATAACGATAGCTACAGCCTGGGCCAGGCCGGACTCGACCTCGTCGATCGAGGCTTTAATGAATTTCGTCGAATCGTAGGCGACCTGCATCTTGACCGATGGCGGCAGGCTGCGCTCGATCTGGGGCAGCAGTGAGCGGACACCAGCGACCAATGACAATGGATTGCCGGTTGGTGTTGCCTGTACGCCGATAAACACGGCGTGCTGGCCGTTCATCGCAACGCTCGACGACCAGCTTTGCGCGGCGAGATCGACATTGGCGATGTCCTCCATTCGCACAAGCGCGCCGTTCTTCGCCTTCACGACCATTTTTTTGAATTGATCAACGTCGATGAGCCCGGTGTCGGCACTGACATTGGTGACGGTAAAAAAGCCCTTCGCCTGGCCGGGGGCCGATTGGTAATTGTTCGCGAGGATCGCGGTCGCGACGTCGTCCGCGGAAATCCCGCGCGCCGCCATTCGTGCCGGGTCGAGCCACAGCCGCATTGCGAAGGACTGCCCGCCGAGAATGTCGGCGGAGGCGACGCCGTCGACGGTAGCAAGCAGCGGCTGCACGACGCGAGTGAGATAGTCCGAGATAGCCGCGCCCGAGAGCTCCTTGCTGGCGAAGCCGATATACATCACGGCCGTCGTCTGGCCGGTCGACTTCGTGATGATCGGGTCCTGCGCCTCTTTCGGTATCAGGTACTTGACTTGTTGAGCTTTGGCCATGACGTCGGTCAACGCCTGGCTTGGATCGTGGTTGAGGCGAATATAGGCGGTTATGGTACTCGTCCCCTGCACCGAGGTTGAGGTCAGGTAATCGACACCCTCAGCCGTCGCCACCGCCTGTTCGATCGGTGTCGTGATAAATCCTTGAATGAGGTCGGGGGTCGCGCCCGGATAGACCGTCGTGACCGTGATCGTCGTGTTCGACAATTTGGGATATTGCCGGATCGGTAATGAGGTCATTGCCCTCAGTCCGATCAGCAGGATCAGCAGGCTGACGACGAGCGACAGCACCGGCCGGCGGATAAACACGTCGGTGAAGCTCATGTCACGACCCCGTATTCGTCCTCAGCGCGAAGGCGGCGGTCCGGAGCATCCCTCTCGGCGTTTTTGGGCCCGGTTTCGCCGGCAAAGCTCACAACCGCAACTCGCCGCGATCTATCCGCCCGGCTTCTCAGTTCGGTGTGGGATTGGCTGGGGGCTGCGGCGCCGGGGAGCCGGTGACCGTCACCCGGGCTCCATCCTGAAGCTTGACTTGACCCGCGGTGACGACCCGCTGCCCGGGCTCCAATCCGCTGAGGATCGCGACCTTTCCGTCCCACCGCGCCCCTGTCTTGACCGAGGTCCGGGCGACTTTGAGTATCGGATTGCCTTTGGTGTCTTTGCCGTCTTCGCGAACCACATAGACGCTGTCGCCGTAGAGCGTGTTGTCGACCGCGGTCTCCGGGAGCACCACGATGTCGCGTTGTTGCGGCAGCGCCACGGCAGCGTTGACGAACATGCCGGGTAGCAGCGCGTTGCCTGGGTTGGGCATCGTCGCCTGAATCGCCATCGTCCGCGTGTCGGCACTGACCTGGGGCTCGATCGTCGTGATCTGCGCAGGGAACGTGCGGCCGGGGAACGCGTCTGCGGTCACGTTAACGCGCTGTCCGACGGAGATCTTCGGGCGCATCTGCGAGGGTAAAGTAAAATTTATGTAGAGCATCGACAGATCAGTCAGCGTCGCGATCGGAGCACCCGGCGTTAGGTACTGTCCGACCTCGACCTGACGCATGCCAAGCTGACCGGAGAACGGCGCGCGGATCAGCTTTTGAGCGATTACCGCCTCGGTCTTGATGATCTGGGCCCGGGCCTGATCGAGCTGGCTCTGCTTCTGGTCAACGGTTTCCCGCGCTTCGAATTGGCGTTGGGCGAGCTGGCTCGAGCGCTGCAGGGTGGCTTGCGCCCAGCGCGCCTGCGCTTCGTAATCAGCGAGGTCGCCGCGTTCCGGCGCGTCGTTGAGCTGCACGAGCGGGTCGCCGGCCTTGACCGTGGCACCCGGCTCGAAAAAGATCCTGGTCACGCGTCCGCCGACCTCCGGGTTGATCGTGACCTGATGCACCGCGACGGCCGAGCCGATGCCGGGGGCAAATCGCGGTACGTCCTCGGTTTTGGCCGCGGCGGCGCTGATCTGCGCCGGCGGCGGCTTGTTGTTCGCGAAATAGGTCGCGATCGCCTGCTCGCGGAACCGGTTAAAGCCGTAAAGGGCGCCGAGCGCGACCGCCAGCACAAGCCCCATGATCAGCATCCAGCGAATCGTCCGCGGGCGCTCCACCCTCGCGCGCCCCCCGTCGAGAGGCCGGCGCAGCGCCGGCTCGTGGATCAAAGCTCGCGAAGGCGAGTTTGCCACCCGTTCGCCGTCCATCGGCCTACCCCCACCACCTGTTTCTCACGCGGACAACGTTTGGAGCGGGCACAAATCGGCAGCCGCCAGCGCCTTGGCGATCGCCGCATCCTTCATCCCGACTCCGCGAAGGATGAACCAGCTTGCCTCGTCGACCAGCGTCGCGGGCGAGCCTTCATAGGAGATCGACGGCCGCCCGGGCAGGAAAACAAAGGCGACCATTGCCGCAACGTGGTGGCCGAACCAGAAACGGTTTGCCGAGGCCATCGGTCCCGGCTTGAGGTCGCCCGCCGCGGCGGCGGCTTCGAGTGAAGCCTCGAAAGGCGGATGAATTTGTTCGAAGATCCTGTCGCACAGCTCGCGCGCATATTCGCCGTCCTCCAGAAAGCTGTGAACGACGAGGCGCAGCCGCGTGTCGAGCTCGGCCCGGTCCCCCCCGACGCCGAGGAGAAAATATCGGACCATGAAGCGGGTCATCTGAACGAGCGTGAGTGTCGACGGCTCGAGCGCCGCCACCCGCTCGAGCGCGGGATCGCCTTCGCAGCCGAGCTGCAGGATCTCGCTGTAAAGCTGCCTCTTGCTTGGAAAATGCCGGAACAGCAGCGCCTCGGAAATTCCCGCCGCCTCGGCGAGCTCCCTTGTCGTCGTCCCGGCAAAACCCTTCCGGGCAAACAACGGGACCGCGGCCGCAACGATCGCTTTGCGGCGCTCATCGCTGTCTAATCGGGTCAAGGCCATCCGGGCGAGAAAGTAAGCGCTTACTAACCGGATTGCAAGCGCCGTTCTCCCACGCCCACGCCGTCAGGCGCGGCGGCCCCAGGCGAGAAAGCCTTCGTTTTTCAGACCTGGTTTGCCGTAGCGCAGCGGAGTGCCGAGGAAGGTTTCGACCCGGCCGCCTGCAGCCTCGAGAATTGCCTGGCCAGCGGCGGTGTCCCATTCCATCGTCGTACCAAAGCGCGGGTACAAGTCGGCTTCGCCGGCGGCGATCACGCCGAATTTCAGCGCACTGCCGCACTGCCGGCGCGCCCGCACCGGATAGTGGGCGAGAAACTCGGCGAGGCGCCGGCTGTTTTCGTGCGAGCGGCTGTGAACAACGACGAGCCCGTCCGGCGAGGGAGCATGCGCGTGGATCGGCTCGGGCGGGCCGCCATTGCGCCAGCGGTGCGCGGTGCCTGACCCGCAAGCGGTGTAGGTGACGCCGACCGCCGGGCCGTGAATGACGCCGAGGACCGGGCTGCCGTTTTCGATTAGGGCGATGAGAACGGCGAACTCTCCATTCCTGGCGACGAACTCTTTGGTGCCGTCGAGCGGGTCGACCACCCAAAAGCGGGCCGAGGAGGGCGGCAGGCCCTCGGCTTCGACCAACTCCTCGGAGGCAATCGGAATGTCGGGAACGGCATCGCTCAGCATTGCAACAATGATCCGCTCCGCAACGAGATCGGCTTCGGTCACCGGCGTGTTGTCGGTCTTTTGCTGGACGTCGAAGGCGGTTGCGTAGACCCGCAGGATTTCTTCTCCGGCGGCCAATGCCGCACGGCGCGCCACCTCCAGCAGATGCTCGCGCATCACGGTCATGCCGCCTTTCGCGGCTCGGTTGAACGGATCGCCTGCCACAGGCGCTCGGGGGTCAGCGGCATATCGAGATGCTCAACGCCGAGTTCGCCGAGCGCGTCGATGACGGCATTGACTAAGGCGGGCGGAGCGCCGATTGCACCCGCCTCGCCTGCACCCTTCACGCCCAGCGGGTTGGTGCGGCACGGCACGATGTTATAGGCGAACTCGATCGCCGGCAGGTCGTCTGCGCGCGCCAGGCAGTAATCGCTCAGCGAGCCGGTCAAAAGCTGGCCGGTCTCGGCGTCGAAAACGGTCCGCTCGAGCATCGCCTGGCCGACGCCTTGCGCGACGCCTCCCTGCACTTGCCCGGCAAGCAGGAGCGGGTTGATGACGGTGCCGAAATCGTCGACGACGAGATACCGCAGGATGTGGATATGTCCGGTATCGGGCTCGATCTCGACTTCGCAGACATGGCAGCCATTGGGGAAGGTCGGCTGCGGCGGCGTGAAGTGACCGGTCTCGTCGAAGCCGGGCTCGACACCCGGAGCCTGGCGTGCCGGGTCGAAGGCAGCCCGCGCGACGTCCTCGATGCCGAGGCGGCGATCGGTACCGCTCACGCGAAACACACCGTCGGCAAACTCGACATCTGCCTCAGCCGCCTCAAAGAGATGCGCGGCGATGCGGCGCCCTTTCGCGATGAGCTTGTCCGCCGCCTGTGCCAGAGCCGCGCCGCCGACCGGCATCGAGCGCGAGCCGCCCGTGCCGCGGCCAAAGGAGACTGCAGCGGTGTCGCCTTGCAGGACGCGTATCTGCTGCGGCGCGATGCCGAGCCGCTCGGCGGCGAGCTGCGCGTAAGCCGTTTGGTGCCCCTGCCCCGAGGATTGGGTCCCCATCAGGATTGTGAGAGTCCCGCCCGGATCGAAACGCAACTCGGCGAACTCGTCCGGCGGGAAGCCGGATTGCTCGATGTAGACGGCATGTCCCAGTCCGCGGTAGCGGCCGCGCTCCCGCGCCTCGGCTCGCCGCGCCGGGAGGCCGGCAAGGTCGGCCGTGGCAAGCGCTTGATCCATGTTCCGCGCGAAATCGCCGCTGTCGTAATTGAGGCCGAGCGGCGTCAGGTAAGGCATCACCTCGGGCTTTATGAAATTGCGCCGGCGCAGCTCCTGCGACGGGACGGCGAGCCGCCGCGCGGCATAGTCGACCAGCCTTTCGACGGCGTATGCCGCCTCGGGCCGGCCTGCGCCGCGATACGCGTCGACGGGTGTCGTATTCGTAAAGACGCCTTTGACCCCGACGTGAACGGCCGGGATCGCATACACCCCGCTGTACATGACCGCGCCGGAGACCGTGGGGATCTCGGGGGCGAAGTTCGAAAGATAAGCCCCCATATTGGCGACCAGGCCGACCTCCAGCGCCAGAAAACGCAGCTCGTCATCGAGCGCCAGCTCCAGACGCGCCAGGTTGTCGCGCCCCTGCGTATCGGTCATGAAAGCGTCTGCACGGTCGGGGATCCACTTTACCGGCCGCCCGATCTTCCTTGCGGCCCACAGCACGAGGATGTGCTCGGGGTAGACGAAGAGCTTCATGCCGAAGCCGCCGCCGACATCGCGCGTCACGACGCGGATGCGATTCTCCGGGACGTTGAAGACGCTACCTGCCAGCAAGTTGCGCACGAAATGCGAGCCCTGGGTCGAGCTCCACAATGTGTAGCAATCCTCGCCCGGATCGTACTCGCCGATCGCGCCGCGGGGCTCCATTGAGTTGACGACAACGCGGTTGTTGACGAGATCGAGTGCGATGCGGTGGCGCGCCGCCGCCATCGCGCGCTCGACCGCGGCACGGTCGCCAACCTCCCAATCGAAACAGAGGTTGCCCGGAGCGTCGTCCCACACCTGGGGCCGGCCCGCATCGAGCGCGCACGCGGTATCGACGATGGCCGGCAGGGTCTCGAAGTCGACCGCGATCAGCTCGGCTGCCTCGAGTGCCGCGGCCGCGGTTTCCGCCACGACCATCGCAACGGTATCGCCGACATGCCGTACCCTGTCGCGCACGATTGCCGGATGCGGCGGCAGCACGGCCGACGATCCGTCGCGGTTGGTGACGGCGCTGACGCAAGGAATCGTGCCGATACCATCGCGCGCCAGGTCTTCGCCGGTAAAGACCGCGAGTACGCCCGGGGAAGAACGCGCAGCGGCGGTGTGGACGCCGCCGATCCGCGCATGAGCATGGGGCGAGCGCAGCATGACGCCATAGGCTTGGCGAGGCAGCTGGAGATCGTCGACATAATTACCGTGGCCGGTAATGAAACGGCGGTCCTCGACCCGCCGGACCGGCTGACCGATGCCGAATTGCGTCATCACATGTCTCCGGGGCGGATACCCCTGCCTAGAGGCATGGGGGAGCCCCGTTGCATGGACGCGGCCTCCTGAGTTTGCCCGTAAGGGCCTCGTGACGAGGAACTTGCGTTCCTGCTCCTTTCGCCAATGTTGCCGGGCAGCATTTGAGACGAGCCCGTTTCGTCCCCACCCCCGGGGTTGTCTACAGCCTGCCCTTCGAGAGGTTCGAACTGAGGAGGCATTCGGACGTCGGTCTTGAACTTCCCGGTCAACGTAGTCTCCAGTCTCCTTTCGACTTAGGGGTCAAGCGCGGGCTTCCGCGAAAGCCCCCGGCTTTAACCGCGTGCTTACCATCATGAGCTTCCTGCGCGCGCGATTAAAGGATAGGCTCGGACATGCCCGGCAGCCATGATTTTTCTGCCCCGGGCGAACTCACCCCGTACTCACCGTTAGCAGAGACATGTCCGATACCGCTACCGTAATCGAAACGGACATTCCGGCCCGGCTCGACCGGCTCCCCTGGACCCGCTTTCACACGCTTGTGGTCGTGGCGCTCGGCATCACCTGGGTTCTGGACGGGCTCGAAGTGACCGTGGCCGGTTCGATCGCCGGCGCGTTGCAGGAGAGCCCGGTACTGCGGTTCACGGCGGCCGAAGTCGGGCTGGTGGGGAGCGCTTATCTCATCGGCGCGATCGGTGGCGCGGTGCTGTTCGGCTACCTGACCGACCGCTTCGGCCGCAAAAACCTCTTTATGGTGACGTTGGGGCTTTACTTGACCGCCACCGCGGCGACGGCCTTGTCGTGGAATTTCTGGAGCTTTGCCGTTTTCCGGGCTTTGACCGGTGCGGGTATCGGCGGCGAATATACGGCGATCAACTCTGCGATTCAGGAGCTGATCCCGGCGCGGTTTCGCGGGCGCACCGACCTTGCGATCAACGGCAGCTTCTGGATTGGCGCTGCGATGGGCGCGGGAGGCGCCATCGCATTTCTGCAGCCCGGCACGCTGCCGCCCGATTGGGGCTGGCGCGCTGCCTTTGGCATCGGCTCGGCCCTCGGCCTGATCATTCTTGGCCTGCGCCAATTCGTGCCGGAAAGCCCGCGCTGGCTGATCCTGCACGCCCGCCCGCGGGAGGCGGAAGGGGTCGTCGAGGAAATCGAGCGCCGCGTCGCGCGCCTGGCTTCGGGGCCACTTCCCGAACCATCGGGAAGCCGCATACGGCTCGCTGCCAGCTCGCGCACGCCGATGGTGCGCATGGTGGCGGCGATCGTGCACGACTATCCGCAGCGGGCCATCCTCGGCCTTGTTCTGATGGGTTCGCAGGCATTCTTTTACAATGCGATTTTTTTTACCTATGCGCTTGTCCTGACGAAGTTCTTCGACGTGCCTTCGGCGTCGGTAGGCTGGTACGTGCTGCCATTTGCGATCGGCAACTTCTTCGGCCCGCTGCTGCTGGGGCCGCTATTCGATCACATCGGGCGCAAGCCGATGATCGCCTCGACTTACGCGCTCTCAGGCGTGCTGCTGGCGGTCGTGGGATTTCTCTTTCGCGAAGGCGCTCTCGATGCGCGGCAACTGACCCTGTGCTGGAGCGGAATCTTCTTTTTTGCCTCCGCCGCGGCGAGTGCCGCCTATCTGACCGTCAGCGAAAGCTTCCCGATCGAGGCACGCGCGCTCGCCATAGCGTTTTTTTACGCGGTCGGCACTGCGCTCGGCGGCGCGGTCGCGCCGTGGCTGTTCGGGATGCTGATCAGCACCGGAGAACGGGGCGCCGTTTTCGGGGGCTATCTTCTCGGCGCGGGGTTGATGGTGGTGGCCGCGCTGACCGAACTTGCGATCGGCATCAAGGCCGAGCGGCAACCTCTGGAGAGCGTCGCGCGGCCTCTTTCTGCCATCACCGACTAAGCTGTCGTGGCCGCGACCCGGCCGATTTCCGCCGCTACGCGCGTTCACGCGCCGACATATGGTGGGCCACTTTTGTCGGCAAGGCCGACGGCGGCTGTTGTGTCGCCTGTCCGGGAGCCTATGGTCCTGTGTCACGCTCGGCAAGGGAGCCGGTATATCGGTTCGGTTTGCTGCCTCTTCCCGACGGTCAGTGCGCTCGAAGATTGGACAATCACTATCCGCTTGTCGCTGTCGAACAATTTTCAAGCGCCCGGGACGCTTCTGGACGAAGCTGATTGTCAGTGTCCTCGGCATCATCCTCTCTGCGAGACCCAGCCCGCGAGCGGCTATACGACGTTCGTCGGAGGACCGGGCGATGTCTTCTCGCCGATCGCGGGTGTGCAATCGCCAGGCGCATGCAAAGCGAACCTGTCGGCCTGTTCGAGGCGAATGGACCTCACTGGTACTGGACGCGCGTCAATCGCGCGGCGATAGGTTGGATATGCTCGGTTTTCTTGCCGACCTTCTCGCAATCCCTACCAAATGGATCCGCCTGCCGGTCACGTTGCTGGAGGGTGCGGCAATGCAGCTGCTGTCCCCGCATTTCGCCGGGGTTGCTCGCGCATCGCCCTCGGGCCGCGATCCAGTTTATGCCCGAAGCAGGCGGGTGGAGGGCGTGCGGCATGGTTCCTGTGAGGGCCCTTCACATGGGCGCGACAATGCGGATTTGTCCGCGCAGTGAAGGCGATCGGTCTGTTTTGCTTAAAGGACAACAAGGGCACCGCGCTTGAGTAGCGGTAGCCAAGGCAGGCTCCTGCTCCGGACCGCCGGTATGCACGAAAAATCGCCGGCACTGGGGGTCGGCCGGGCGCCGTTCTTCCACACCTGTTCCGACGGTTTCGCTGTGCGCGCTTGTGCTGTCCCGTCGGATGCAGGCCCGGCTCGTCCATTACCCCTTTTTTGCTGCCGCGGGTTGTCGCAAATGCGGGGCGGTTCGACACCTCTGCGAGCGCGAGAGCCTTTTACGCGAAGGCCCGCTTGAACGCAGCCCAGACCGCGCGCTGCGCATTCATTGCGTCGTCGACCGCCGGTGCCATTCCGAAAAAGGCATGGATCATGCCGGGGAATTCGCGGTACTCGACCGGCACACCAGCGCCGCGCAGTGCGTCGGCGTAGCGCTGCCCGTCATCGTGCAGTACGTCGCATTCGGCAGTGATGACGATCGCCGGCGCCACCCCCGCGAAGCTTGCTGCTTTTATCGGCGAGGCGCGCCAGTCTGCCGCATCAGCGGGGCTGCGCAAGTAGTGATCGCGGAACCACACCATCGCGTCCCTGGTCAGGATGCCATATCCCTTCGCGTATTGATCATAGCTGCCGCTGGCCAGGCGGTAATCCGCAACCGGATACACCAGCGACTGCAGCCGCAGCCCCGGGCCGCCCGCATCGCGCGCCAGCAGGGCTACGACTGCAGCAAGATTGCCGCCGGCGCTGTCCCCATGAACGCCGATCCGATCGCGGTCCGCGCCGAGTGCCGCAGCATTCTCATGCACCCATTCGAGGGCCGCGAAGGAGTCGTCGACGGCCGCCGGGAATTTGTGCTCTGGCCCCATGCGATAGTCGACCGACGCGACCAGCGCCCCGGTCCCGTTGCACAGATTGCGGGCGACGCCATCATGCGTGTCGAGACTGCCGATGACGTGGCCCCCACCATGATAGTAGACGATTGCCGGCACAGGTGTCGCGGCTCGCGGCCAGTAGAAGCGCAAGCGGATCCCTCTGTCGGGTCCCGGAATCATGTGCTCCGCGACGCGGTCAACGGGCAGTGATTCGGCCTGGCGGGCTCGCGTCGTCGCCTCCATCTGCGCGCGTGCATCTGCCGGGGTCATCTCTTCGATCGGCCGAAGCCCCGCCTCGGCCATAGTTCTCAAGACCTCCTCGATTTGCGGATGAAGATCTGACATCGCTCTCCCCCATCGGACCCGACTGCCCGGCGCCCAACGACTAACCGGCGATCCTCACTTTACCATCGACGACTGCATTTGCACCCCGCAAGGCTCGATGCCGCTCGCATGAAGAAGCCAACTGACTTTTTGACGATATGCTCTTTTCTCCGCTGCGGACCCCCTCATATTCTGCGGTATCGTCCCTCTCCGCATCAGGGGTTATCGAGCATGCGGACCAAAAAATTAAAATACGCCTGAGTTTTCATGACGGTTATGGCGAGAGAGACCGATCGGCTTCATCGCTGATCACTTCAGGGGGGGACGAAATATCGGGTAACGATAAAAAAAACACGATCGGAGGACGGAATGACGTATCGGATCTCGTATGTCGACACATCGGCAGTTCCGGTGAGCGAGCCGCGGCCGCTTGGGACGGCCCGAACCGAGGATTACCCGACCGAACCGGCTGCCCTTGCCAGGGCCCGTGAGCTGTTCGAGGACATTCATTGCCACGAGGTGCTGGTTTCCGATGGTTCGGGCGATTGTCTCGGTGGCGTCCGGCTTCAGCTGAAGCTCGGCCTCGCCTGCGAATAGCAGGGCGTAATTCAACCGGCAGAGGACTTTTCAACCGCTCGCTTGGAGAGCGGCGCGACCGGTCGTTCCGCCGGACCGGTATAAAGCTGGCGCGGTCGGAATATCCGGGTCTCCGGGTCGGCGATCATCTCGCTCCAGTGGGCAACCCATCCGGCAGTGCGTGCGACGGCGAAGACCGGCGTGAACATCCTCGCCGGCAGCCCCAGCGCGCGGAAGAGGATCCCCGAGTAAAAGTCGACGTTGGGGTAGAGTTTGCGTTCGACGAAGTACTCGTCCTCGAGCGTGATGCGCTCGAGCTCCAGCGCCAGTTTGAGCAGCGGATCGTCGCGTTGTCCCAGCGCGTCGAGCACCTCGTAGCAGGCCTGACGCAACACTTTGGCACGGGGGTCGTAGCTCTTGTAGACACGATGGCCAAACCCCATCAGGCGGAACGGGTCGTTCTTGTCCTTCGCCCGCCGCAACACCGCGGGAATGCGGTCGACACTCCCGATCTGCGCGAGAGTCTGCAACACGCCCTCATTGGCACCGCCATGTAACGGCCCCCATAAGGCGGCTATTGCTGCGGCCGCGCAGGCATAAGGATTGGCCCTGGTGGACCCGACAAGTCGCATTGCGGAGGTGGAGGCATTCTGCTCGTGATCCGCCTGGATGATCAGCAATGCTTGGAGTGCGCGCACTGCCGCGGCAGGCGCCCGATAGGGTTCGCACGGCACCGAAAACAGCATGCGCAGGAAATTTTCGGAATAGTCGAGGTCATTCCGCGGATACACAAACGGCTGCCCAAGCGAATATTTGTACGCCATCGCGGCAATTGTCGGCATTTTGGCAATGAGCCGGTGCGAGGCGATCATCCGATGCTGCGCATCGAAGATGTCCAGCCCGTCATCGTAGAGCGCTGCCAGCGCGCCCACGACGCTGCACATCACCGCCATCGGGTGGGAGTCGCGGCGAAACCCGCCGTAAATCGCAAGCAATTGCTCGTTGACCCGTGCGTGACGGGTTATGGCGTGTGTGAGGGTGGCGAGTTCG
>JAFMSA010000794.1 GCA_017353855.1 Alphaproteobacteria bacterium | reverse complement strand
CAGGACCGGCCCCTGGCTCCACGCGCCGCCCTTGGCCACCCGATAGCCGCGATAATCGAAAGTGAGCGGTGTCTCGACAGGAGCTTCCCAGCGTGCGAGATCGTCGGCGGTGAGCAACCCCCCGTGGCGACGACCGGAAGCATCGAGCGCCTTTTCGCTGCGGCAGAATCGGTCGATCGCTTCTGCGACAAAGCCACGGTACCACGCATTGCGAGCGTGCTCGATTTGGCTCTCCCGGTTCCCGCCGCCGGCTTCGACGAGCACGCGGCGGTAGGTCGCCGCCAGGGCCGGGTTGCGGAACAGGCTGCCCGGCGCCGGCGGCACTCCATTCGCCAGATAGACCGCGGCGGAGGTGGGCCATTCGCGGCGGAACAGTTCCGCCACGCCGGCGATTGTGTCGCCGATGCGGGCGACGGCCGGGTAGCCCTTCTCGGCATAGCCGATCGCGGGGCCGAGGATCTCGGCGAGCGGCAGTGTGCCGTAGTCGCGCAACAGTCGCATCCAGGCGTCGAATGCGCCGGGAATGCAGGCGGCAAGCAGGCCGGTCCCCGGTATCAGATCGAGACCCAATCCACGGAAGTGCCCGATTGTCGCGGCGGCGGGGGCGGTCCCCTGGCCACAGATCATGTCGCACCGGCGGTTGCCCTCGCTCCACAGAAGGATCGGCGCCTCGCCGAGCGGGCCGTTGAGGTGCGGTTCGACCACCTGCAATGTGAAACCCGCGGCCGCGGCGGCGTCGAATGCGTTGCCGCCTTTCTCGAGCACGCTCATGCCGACGGCAGACGCGATCCAATGTGTCGAGGCGACCACCCCGAAGGTGCCGCGGATCTCGGGTCGAGTGGTAAAGGCCGGCATTCGCGCCTCACTCCGTGATCCACAATGCTCGTGCAGACCGGCTCTCAGCGTCAAGTGAACGCGTGCCTATCGCAATAGCGGCTGCGTCTACCATTTATTCTCGGATAGCGCACGCGTCCCGCGGGCCGATCTCATACGTTTTGTCAGACGATTGGATACCAGCATGCCACTGGACGTCCCGGCGGACACCCCAGCACGCGGCGACGAATTCTTCCGTACCGAGGGCGTCTATACGAGCTTGGGCGCACCGATACCGGGCGGTCGGGTAGGGCGTTGGATCCTCCGCGAGGGCCCGCAGATCGACAGCGGTATCGAGCTGTTCGACGAGCTGTGCTGGCGCCTGGTCGGCGATGGGGTGCCGCTGTGGCGCGCCACGCTCAACATCGGGACGCTGCACCCGCAGATCCGCGGCATCGGCGCGCGCTGGCTGCGTGAGCTCAAATTTGTCGAGAGATACCGTGTCCTACGCGGCAGCGAGCGGAGCGAGGAGTTTTTGCGCAGCCCGATCCGCGCCACGATCGAGCACGGGACGCCGTTTCGCCGCCGTCTGACCGAGGACGCCCCCGAGTACCCGCTGCTTTCCAAGATCAGAAAGGCCGGCGCTACCGATTACTTTGCGCTCGCGCTCAACCGGACGTTCCGCCGCTTTCCGGTGGTGGCGTGGGCGACCGACCGGCCGGGCGGGTTCAGCGAGGCCGA
The DNA here is from genome assembly GCA_017353855.1 of Alphaproteobacteria bacterium. GTDB lineage: Bacteria > Pseudomonadota > Alphaproteobacteria > ATCC43930 > CGMCC-115725 > AP-15. The sequence goes on along the minus strand of JAFMSA010000794.1, from coordinate 823 downwards.
CATCGCCAAGCTCGAGGAGATCAACCCGGCGCTCGCAGCCGTCGTCGGAGCGCGGGAAATCCGTCGGATTACCGAGGATCTGCTCGACACTTATCTGGGACCGCAGGCGGGGCGGCGCGTGCTCGCCGGGCAGATCCACCGGGCGGAAGGCGAGCGGCTTCGTGCCGTCATCATGATGACCGACATGCGCGGCTTTACCGCCTTATCGGATCGGCTGCCGGGGGAAGAGGTGATCGAACTGCTCGACGAGTACTTTGACGCCGTCGTGACACCCGTCGAGCAGCGCAAGGGCGAAGCGTTGAAGTTCATGGGCGATGGCGTGCTCGCGATTTTCCCCGCTGCCGACGACGACGACTTTTCGTCTGCCAGCGAGCAGGCCCTCGAAGCCGCATTGGAGGCGCTCGAGCGCCTCGGGATCATCAACAGGGCCCGCCGCGAAGCAGACCGCAGCGAGATCAGGATCGGCATAGGCCTCCATCTCGGCGAGGTGATCTTCGGCAATGTCGGCGCAGCGGACCGGCTCGATTTTACCGTGATCGGGCCGGCGGTGAATCTCGCATCACGGATAGAGGGCCTCACCAAGCGGCTGCTGCGTCCGATCCTGGTGTCCGGCGCCTTCGCGCGGATCTGCCCGCGTCCGCTTGTCTCGCTCGGCTATCATCCGGTGCGCGGCCTTTTCGAACCCGAAGAGGTGTTCGGCCTGCCGGAGTAAGCAGCCCCGCGGATAAGTCCGGGGATTTCGCTATCTCGGAGCGCGCTTCCCCGCCTCAGTCGAAAGGCAAGTTGAGACTACGTTGACCGGGAAGTTGAAGACCCGCTCAGT
>JAFMSA010000793.1 GCA_017353855.1 Alphaproteobacteria bacterium | reverse complement strand
TGGATCGCGATCGCAGCGATCTCACAGGCGCGCACCCCGATGAAAGCAAGTCGCTCTGTGGAGCACGGTTCCGGCGCGATATGCACGCCATCATCCCGGCGTTCGGCCGTCCATAGCCGCTGTATCGGGCTATGCAGAAACTTCTTCCAGGAATGCGGACCGACCGCAAAGCCGAAGAGCGCATCATCATCGCGTCGAATGAGCCGGTAACGGCCGCCCTCCTGCTGGTCGGCCCAACCGCGCGGCAAATCTTCGACGGACGTGATGTCGTCGTAGACAATGGCTTGATCGCGTACCGTCGGACCCAGCACACGGTATCTGCGTCGCTTCAGCCCGTCAAACAGCTGCTGAAGTCCCTCGACCGTCAATATTACGTAATCGGTGCTTGGCATCGGCATCGTCTGCTGGTGGCGGGATTGCCCGTGGCGTCAATCTATGAGACATCTCCTGCGCTCACCCGCCCCCGTTGGACTGAAAGCGGGACCGCAGTTGTCGGTGGTCAACGCTAGCCGGGACCACCCTCGCGCGCAACTCCGCGAGCGCCCGCACGGAAATGGCTGGTCAAATAAGAACTCGACGGCTCGAGCGTGCCACTGCACTCCCGCCGCGCCCCCTCCCTACCCCTCCCACGCGCAGCTGCCGCGCATGCGAGCGAGTTTCTCGCGAATCTGGCAAACAGCAGGGTAACGGGTTATGGGGGGCCGTGACCCAGGGTCCGGCAGCGGCTGCAGAACCCGCAGAACGTCGGACGCTCGATGTGTTCCTCGGCGTGGACAACGGTAACCTCGCGCTCAAGCCCGGCATGACCGCAGCCACGCGGATTATCGTCAATCAGGGAAATGACGTCATTCGCGTGCGGAACCAGGCGCTACGCCATGTGCCCGGCGGCGTCGCGGGGCCGCGCCGCTCCAGTCCGGTACGCCGGCATCCGAGACAGCGACAAACGGGGCGGTGATCCCCGGCGCCTCGCGACCGGTGGCAGCCGGCGGACTTGGCAGTGCAATAGGCAATAATCGGAACCGGATGACGATTATCCAGGGCGCGAGCGCCAATTATTCGCCGATAATCCAATCGGCGCATCGCCGCCGGTCGCGGCATCACGACGGACGACGGAGCCAAAGGAGACCTCGTCGTCGTTACTCTCAGACGGCTTACCGGCAACTTTCCAGCCCTCACGAGAACCCGCTCGCGCCACCATCCAGGTCAAGAGCGTGCCGCTGCGCGTCAATCGGCGGACCCGCCGCCAACGGCCAGTCGCGCTATGGGCAAGGCCAGGACGACGTCGTCATGACCCCTTTCGCGACAGCCGAGGCGAGGTGCTCGGCGTTGCTGCACCAAGCGTACAGCGGATCCCGATCAACTGGGTCGATCCACCCCCAGCCAAACCTTACAATCTTCAGGCCCGGCTGACGGGCTTCGTCACAAATCCACGTCCAGGCAACAAGCTCCCGATCGGGTCCCAGTCCGCGAGGGATCAGGCCCAGCGAGTCAAAGATTTTGGATTTGGCGAACCTCAGCTAGTTCGCCGAAACGGCGGAAAGCACTAGCCGCATTATGCCGCGCCTTTAGCAGCGGTTGCTTCGATCTCGCACCTGGTCGGCGGTTCAGGATCATGAAGATCCTGCTTATCTCAGTCACCGAATGTACGCGCGAAATCGGCCCAAGGAAGGCAGTCGAGGGCGCGACGGCGGTGCGGCCTTATTCAGTTCCTCGCTGAAGCAGTTTCCCAGCGCGGGCGGCGGCGTTGCTGATCGCAGGGAATCGTCCTCTCGGCGGGCATTTCAGTGGCATTCGGTCGGCCGGCACTGATCAGTCGGATCAAGCCAGCTGTCGGCAACAGGAGAGGTGGTCTCCGCTTCGGAGGGGAACCTGGCCAGTAGACCAGTTCGACAGCTGTTGCATCAGCAACTGTTCGTTCCCGCCGGTGACCCCGCCTTTGGCTTCTGCCGGGTTGACCCTGTTGATCTGCATCAAAGACGGTACGCCGCCGGAGTGGTCTATATACCGACACGGCAACTGGTGCCGCAAAACTGAAGGAGTGGTTGATGCAGACCAAGCTGGTGCTGGCAACAGCCGCGATCGCCACGATCGTCGGCATGGGCAGTCCTGCCATGGCGGCCCCTGGTGTCGCCGCTGGTGTGCTGACTTGTAATGTCGCGAGCGGCTGGGGGTTCGTTTTCGGATCCTCCCGATCGCTGAACTGCACGTTTGCCGAGGCAAACGGCAATACGAGGCACTATACCGGCCAGATCTCGAAGTTCGGCGCGGATATTGGCTACACCCAGGCCGGCGTGATCGTCTGGACCGTGCTGGCGCCCCAGGTAAACGTGTCGCCGGAAGCGATCTCGGGCGACTATGTCGGTGCCACCGCCAGCGCCACGGTCGGTG
>JAFMSA010000015.1 GCA_017353855.1 Alphaproteobacteria bacterium | reverse complement strand
GTGAATAAGTAAGGATATTTCCTTACTTATTGAGTGATGATGCCTGCAGCCCAGGTGATCGTCGTTATGCATCCGACGAAATTTACCCGGTTGGTATCGGAGCCGGTCTCTTCGCTAATATTGAGCGGCATGCGGTCGAGAGAGCGATGAGACTGACGCATCGAGCTCGTCCGGCGTTGTTGTCCGGCTTGGCTGCAATAGTTTAGCCGCGATGCGAACTTATCCACAGGGCGAGAGATTGGTCACGCCCGCAAATCCGGTGCAGCTGCGGCGGCCATGGTGCCGAAGGAGCATCGCGTCCATAAGCACGAGCGGGCCTGACTAACACCTCCCCCCACTGCAGGCGACTAAGCCGGTTATGACCGGTCCAGTGATAGTGGCCAACATCGCAAAGATCTTTTGCACCTGCACTGCACCCGCATCGGCGACAAAGATGATGTCCTTGTCTCGCATAGGAAACTCTTGGGCGAGAAGATAGGAATTCGCGTCCTTGAAATCAAAGCGATAGGCGATCGGCGAGCTGCCGTCCTGCGAGTGGCTCGCAACCGGCTGATCAAGGGCGCGAACCGTCGAATTAGGCTCGTAGCGGAACAGAAACACGCCTTTCGGGTTGGCCAGGTTGTCGTCGAGTCCCCGAGATTTGGCGAGCGCTTCGCTCAGCGTGATCTTTTCGGCCTCGAAAGTGATCTCGGCGTTGCGGCCGGTCGCTCCGAAGACGCTGAAGGTTTGCGGCACGCGAACCAGAGTGAGAACGTCACCGGGTCGGGCGTAGATGTCTTCCGACGGATCGGCAATCAGTCTCGCCAGCGGGAGGGTCGCGGTAGCCCCGCCCCGTGTCAGCCGGACAAAGGTTTCGTGCACTTTAGAGGTGTTGGGCGGAACCTCTACCCCTCCGGTCGCCGCCGCCGGCGGCGGCCCGAGGGAAGGCGAAAGAAACTGAGCGCCGTACGGTAGGACGGCAACCGGGGGGGTAGAGGTGCCGCCGGCGGCGGCGCTTGGGGTGGTGCCGCCGGTGCCGCCGGGGGCGCCGCTCGGGGTAGGGGTGCCGGAGATGCCGCCGGCGGCGGCGATGACTTGCAGCAGCCTGTCGCCTCCAACCGACAAGGGCACCATGGTGCCGCGGGGAACCATCTCTCCTGACACAGGCACGGAGTTGGCCGGGCTTTTTGTGACGTACACCAACGCCTGCGGCTCGAGTGCCTTGTCAGCAAGCCGCGCCTCGATCGTATGCTGGACTTCTTGGGGCGACCGGCCGGCGACGGGAATGCGCCCAGCATAGGGAACGCTGATGCCGCCGTCGGCTCCCACCGCCTGTTCGGGGATTGTGGCCGGCGGTCGGGGATACAGCGCGGCGGCCTCGGTCGCAGATTCGGGCACCAGCGGCTCGGTTCCCGGCGCCGGGGCTGTGGGCAGCGGCGGGCTGAACAAGCCGCCGGCGGCACTTTCCCAGATGACGACCGAAACCGTGTCCCCGACCGCGATCTTCACGTCGGGTGGCCCGGCATCCTTCCCGAAGCGCGCTCGAAAGCTTTCCTTGGGCTGCGAGAGGAGGGTCGAGACAACCCGGTTATCCACATCGACGACATCGAACAGGATTTCACCCCTCGTTTGCGCTTGTCCGACAACCTCGCCCGCCGTAGGCCCGGCACTCGGAAGCCACGAACATCCGGCAAGCGCTACGGTAACGAGGCAGGCAAACAGAACAATAGGCTTCATGGCTTCTGGCGGTAGTCAACCAATGCGCACGTTTATCACGACGGAGCGCCGATCCAAAGCCGGCGCCGATCCGGACCAGCCGTGCCAGCTATAGCTAAGGCTCTCGCCGCTATATCGCCTGTAGTAGCTGCCAACACTCCGGCCGCCGCTTCTGCCTTTCCTTCACGTTATATCCCTTGAAAACATTGCAAAATCTTTCATATTGGAAAGACAATACTGCTTTCAAATGACGGGAAAAGTCTACGGCGACAAACCCTCCGCTGCTTCCGGTATGCGAATCGATGTGCGCGAGAAAATACGCATCAGCCGGTACGCAACGTGTAACGAGACGTGCTAGACCCGTTTTAGCAACCGGTCCCCCGCTGGTTGCTTGATGTTCGAGCCACTCCCCCAGCCGGTGTTCCACAGTGGAACACGTATGAGGGGAGTTCGCATGTATAGCCTGAGACAGGCGGCTAGAGCGGTTGGCTAGGCCAAAATCTCTCGCGATGTAGGGGCGGATTTCCACCACGCGCAATCCGGACGGTTCATTGGTGATCGACCCGGCGGGTTGGCTCTGTGCGTACGAAGCTGGCGCAAACCGTCTTGCCGCTCAAATTATTGTTTATTTCCCACGTAGCAATAGAATATTATTCCGGCTCAGAAACCTTGCCGCGCCTATGAAATTCGCTGCCGTCTTCGCCTGCTTTACCAGTGCCGCACTCGCGGCATGTGCGTATTTGCCAACCGCCGGCCCGACCAAGGGTCAGGTTATCGACGGCGCGGTACAGAACAACCAGATCCGCTACGATGTAATCGACGTCAACAGCAATGTCGTTTCGACGTTGATGGCGCAGCCCGCGGCGAGTTTTCGTTCGCGCTTCGGCGCGCAGGGCAAGCCGCCGCCGCCAAGAATCGGGATCGGCGACACGATCTCGGTGTCGATCTGGGAAGCCTCAGGGGGCGGGCTGTTTGGTGCGGCCCCGATCGCTGGTGTTTCCGCGGGTTCCCGGAACGTCACAATCCCGGACCAGGTGGTCGCGCGCGATGGCGCGATATCGATGCCTTTCGCCGGGCGCATTCCGGTCGCGGGACGGACGCTTGTCGACGTCCAGCGCACGATCGAACAGCGGCTCGCCCAAAAGGCGATCGAGCCGCAAACGATCGTCACCGACACAAGCTGTCGTGGCGTTTCCGCCTGTCAGGCTACCAACGCCGCAACCGTTTCAGGCGAGGTTGTCCAAGGTGCCAGGGTGCCGTTATCGGTCAATGGCGACCATCTTCTCGATTTGATTGCGTTGGCTGGAGGCGCGAAATCCCCCGTTTATGAAACCTATGTCAGGCTCTCGCGAAACGGCCAGACGGTCACCATTCCAATGGAAAAGCTGGTGTCCGACCCCCGCGAGAACATCTATGCGTGGCCAGGGGATGTGCTGACGCTCGTACGCATCCCGCAGACCTTCTCCGTGTTCGGCGCGGCCGCAAATAATGCCCAGGTAAACTTTACCGCAGACAACATGACCTTGGCCGAGGCGCTGGCCAACGCGAGGGGCCTCCTGGACCAACGGGCAGATCCGGCGGGAGTATTCCTTTTCCGCTTCGAGGCACCCGCCGTCGTCGATGCATTGGGGGCGCCCCAGCTGGGCACCGGGCCGTATAAGACATCACCCGTTGTCTATCGGCTCGATTTCAGCGACGCCCAGTCTTATTTCTTGGCGCAGCATTTCCCCGTCGCCGACAAGGACGTAATCTATGTCGCGAACGCGAGATTGAACGAGCTCCAGAAATTCTTCAACCTTCTGAACACGATCACAGGCCCGATAATCACTGGAATAGTCGTTTCGGGCTCGACAGGCAACGGTGGGGGGCTGTAGTCGAGGCGCGCGCGATGCGGCGGCGGTCATCAATCATGAACCCAGCTCGAGAAGATCGACGCCATGTCCGGCGGTAAGGAGCCTGTCGGGCAATGATCTGACCGGTCGCTTAGCAACTCTTGACCGGCAAAAGGGCCAGAGGGCTGCGATCGCAGTATAGGCGGGAGAGAGCCGATGACCGCCAAGGAAAAAGGGTCGTCGTCCGCGTGGCGGCGGCCCTTTGCATTGGGGTAGGAACACTTAACTCATGGCGGACATAAAGCTGCTATTCAGAACGATTGCCGTCGCAGCGCTCGGCCTTGTTGCTGCCGCCTGCACAGCGCCGTCAGCAAACGATGTTGCCGAGCCGCAGACGGCCATGATGATGCAGCTTACGGCCAATACCAAGTCCGAAGGATTCTTTGCAGGTTTTCCGGATGCTTTCTTTGTTGTCGGTAAAGTCAACAACAAGGCGCCTATGGGGATGCTGGTTGATACCGGCAGCACCGCTGGGCTTACCGTAAGCGATCAAGACCTCGACAAGCTTGGCATCCCACCCGAACAAATAATGCGACGCGGCACCATCCACACGCCAATCGGCGAGGCTGGATCGTCAGCCCCCGTTTTTCATCTCGACCTTCAGATTGGCGGATGTGAGTTGAAAGATGTTAGCGGCGCGGCGGTGCCCGGCGAAGTGCGCGCCAACTTCCCTTCCGGCATGGCCCTGCTCGGCACCGACGCCTTGCGGCGGCTATCGATCTATATGCGCGGTGATCAGATGACGCTGTCGTGCGAGGGAAACAAGCAAGAGCAGTTCCCGCCGTCGGACTTTTCCAGGCGTAAGTTTGTCTTTCCCATCACTGCCAACAACCAACCGCTGCAGGCGCTTTTCGATACCGGCGCGGCAGTGCTTATCGTTAGCGATCAAGACCTCGGACAGCTTGGCGTCAAGCCTGCGCAGATAATCGCACAGGGTCGCGCGGTCTTTTTAAGCGGGATTGCATCGATGGGTCCGGTGTTCCCGTTGAACCTTCAGCTTGGCGTTGGCGCACACAAATGTGAGCTGAAAAACATTCGCGCAATGGCGGCGCACCTTCCCTCCGGCACCGCTCTCTTTGGCCGCAGCGCGCAGCGGCCACTGGATATTCGCATGCAGGGCGATCGGATGACGCTCTCCTGTTAATCGATCCCCTGCGAGATTACGGGTGGAGGTCAGTGGCGCCTGTTGCTCCAGTAGGACCGGCTGAACCACTCGCTCCAGTGTAGGACCAGTAGGGCCCGCCATCTGGACCCGCCGCGGGGCCAGTCTGGCCAGCCGGACCTCGGGCTTCGCGCGCCTGCTTACTACTACTACTACTACTACTACTACTACTACTACTACTACTCTACTTACTACTCTACACCTGTGTTTCCTACACCCCAGCTCCAGCCCTTCACGCTACTCAGATCAGACCATCAGACTCGACGCTTCTTCGTAATGTCCGAACTAGCTAGCTCAGTCGCGCCACATTCGTAACGCCCGCTCACCGGAACTATGATTATTGGACCTGCACTTTGACGACGAAACAGGCCGAGCGCCTGGTCACCGAGCTTGATCACATCGATGGCTAGCCTCTCTCGCCGCGCTTCACGGCGCTAGGCTCTGGAACCGATGAGTAATTACCGTAGTTTGGATTAAAGATGCTGAATGGATTATAGCTTGGAACGCTGCCGAACGGACTACAGATGCTACATGGATTATTGACGAGAGTATAGGGCGGTGGAGTGAGTGGGACGACGTCACTCGCCGTTGTTGGGGCGCAACCGCAGATCGGTGCTAGGATTGCAACCAGCGTGGACCGAGAAAAGCGCATCTCCGTTCCCCCGTTTTCCGGGAGGATGATGCGTCGAACATTGCTCGTCAAGGCATGCGGTAACCAGCGCGGCCGAGAGGATCCGCCAGTCTTGTCAACCACCCCGGCACCACCGGAGCCACCGTCGGCACCAAAGCCGCTGGCCCCGTATTCGCCTTTGCGCGTACATTGGTCCAACCCTGGTCTAACCCCCTCGCCTTGCTCTTACGCTACGCTCGTGAACGCGTAACGGTCACCGGAACCACCTTCGCCACCCCACAGCCGCCGTTCGGTCAGCAGCGCGAGCTGGGTGCGCAATGCTGCCGCATCGGCGCCGCTGATCATCGCCGCGGTGTGCGCCTCGGCGAGCTGGTGCAGCAATTCGTCGATCCGCCGGTTTTGCGATCTCGAGGTCCTCGCGCAGCATCTTGACGGTTGCGATAGGTTTTCTACTGCAATGACTGTCAGGGGGTCTGTCCCAGGGCCACCCGCGTTTGTCCGATTGTCCCAGGGTCTGCCCTGCCCCATGGAACACCGAATCGGATGGCCCAGGGTCTGTCCTAGGGTCTGTCCCATGGGTCACTTCCGCTGACCCAGCCTGTCAGACCTGGGCCTGGCCTGGGCCAGCAAAACCGACAGTTTCCGCCGGAGGATGACACCGCGCCGTTCACCATTTCACGAGGACCGTGCCGGCGAGCGTAGGAGGCTTCACCCTGCCACAGCTCTACCGTGTCACCAAGCCGTACGGTGTGGCGTCTTGTCGGCCGGCGGTTTCGATAACCTGACCGACAAACTTGTCGGGAATTGGGCGGCGCTCGCGACAGTCAGCCGGTTACGGTATTGCGCATCGGCGACTACGATCCTTCGGGTGAATCGATGTTCACGGTGTTGCTCGAGGACATCACTGCTTTTGCCGGCGAATACAGTGGCGACGTCGAATTTGCGCAGTCGCGATCACCCCCGAGCAGGCGCGTACCCGCAATCTGCTGTCAGCACCGCTAAAGTCGACCGACCGACGTGGCCGGCACTTCGGCGATGACGAGACGTGGCAGGAAGAGGCGCTCGATCCCAACGATCTTGCTCGTATCCTCGAGGCTGCGCTGCGATCCCGATCGCGACATCTATTGCGCCGTTCTCGATGAGGAGGACCAAATCCGGCGAGAGCTGATGGCCCGGTTCGCGCTTTAAATTGTGCCGCCGTCGCCGCCGCGCACAGCCTGAAGCGAAGGCGTGCTGACGCATGCCGGCGATGTTCATTGCAGTCTCGGCTCTAGCGCGGTGGCCAGTAATGCAAAACCGGGAACAGCAATCCCGTGACAACGACGACAAGCGCGCCGAGCCGGGTCACCATGCCGTCCATCCGCCGTTCGAGCTGCTCAAAACGCAGGTTCAGGCGTTGCTCTAATTCTCGCAGATCCGTCTTGGTCGCGACGTTGTCGTGGATCGCGTCGTAGATCTCGGTGGCGATGCGGTCGGCGGCCTGGCTCTCCATACCGCTCGACTCGAGCGCGCGGGTCAGGGTCAGGCGGTCGGTCATGGCGGCCCAAATCGACGGTCAATCGCGGCGCGAACATCGTCGATCGTGATTTCTGGACACTCGGTCAAATATTCACCGATTTGTCTGGCGAGTTCGTCGGCCGGGGTCGCATTCGGTAACGCCGGATTTTGCCGGGCCAACTCCTGCCGCTTTTCCTCCAGTTCGCGCTGCTCAGTCTCCAGTTCGAGTTGCTTCGGAGTTGGCCCCTCGGCGTTGTTGAGCTCTTGCTTGTGAAGGACTTCGGCGGCCCTTTTCTCGCGGGACAGCTTTTTGCGATGCCGACGCTGCCGTTCTGCCGGTGTCATGGCGCCGCGTTTGTAAAGCGTTGGCCGGCCCATCCAGCGCCCTCTGGGTTTCGTTACTACAGAGTGTCACGAAACTCAGTTCACCGGAAGTACCGCCGCCACCTCATGACACATCATGGACCCGCACCTTACCGACGAACAGGCCGGGCGCCTGGTCGCCGCACTCGACAGCCTTTTCCGGTTCCGTGCATCAACGGCTCGCCTGCGGCGATCCTGGAGCCCTCAGCGGAACCACGCGGCGTCGTAGCTCTTAGCTGGTATGAAACGTTGATCGTTTGTAAGAATTGAACGCTTCGCACTCCGCGGAGCGGGAAAGAAAAAGCCCCGCCCGAGTACGAGAGAGGCGGGGCCAAGTGAAGTCGGTTGAGGTTTTTCGAGAGCCGCGGGGGTAGTCGCAGCTCTCTCTGTAACATGCGTTTTTCATCAGTGGTTCTCTGCGGCCGCAAAAATGCCACGCGATTGCACCTGTCTTGGGGCGGATTTACCGCAACCATTCGCCGTTTTAGCCGCCTTTAGCGAGCCTTAAATCCGATGTACGTTACCGTTGGCGTCATCCCTCACTTGAGGGGTGCAATGGTCTGTGCCCTCTCACCGAACCACCGCCGCTACCACGGCAGCCGCGGGTTGTACGTGCGCGATTCAAGCCCCCGCTGCCGCAGCTCGGACGGGACAGGTGATAATGTGCCGCTACCGAGGACGATGACGGGGCATCAGGATGAGCGGGATTGCACGACCCGGCTGGTTGGCGGCCTTCGTTGCATTGTGTGCAGTTGCACGGCGCAAGGGCCCGCCACCACCGAAGCTTCAGCACCACAGCCAGGTCAATCAACCGGTCTCATCGGCGATGACCTGTCAGGAACTCAGGGCTTTGATACCCAGCGACAAGCGCACCGCGGGGCGCGCCATACTATGGCTTGACGGGTTCTATTCTGGCCGCTCCGGACTCAGCGGATTACCAGCCGGCTGACTTCGGACGGTAAGCCAAGGTGTCCGAGGGATTTGTGCGATTACCGTGAATACGTCCCGTACCGTCCTCGACGTTATCCGCCAGCTCCATAGGGAATACGGCGCGCGTCAAAACGCCAGCCCATAAAACCCCGAGGCGCGAAAGGACGTTAGATTTCTTTCACCAAAACCATCGCTGCCACCACGGCCGCCGGGCACGCAGAAGGTCGAGCTGGTGACGTAATGCGGCAGCCGCGTCGGAGCTGATCCGCTCTGCCGTGCGGGCGTCGGCAAGATCGCTCAGTAGTTGCTCGGTTTGATGCTCTGCGCGAATCGACCGCTCCCGCTCGGCCGCTAGGGCCTCGCTCAAAGCGGTGATCGCCGCCCTGAACGCCTGAACGTTCTCCTGGTCTTGCCCGTTCGGTTCTGTCTGGTCGCGGATGGTCACGTACCCCGTACGTTCTGGGTACAAGGCCGATCGGGGCTGAACATCGATATCGTCCGGCACCAGCACCCGTGCTCGATCCCCGTACATGTTCGGGGTACGGCGTGGCCATCCGTGCCGCCTGGCGTACATCCGCGCGGCGGTCGGTGTACATCCGAGCAGCTGGCCGAGCTCGACATAGGTCAGCCAGCGGTCGTCCTGCGATTCGGACACAAATCCCCCTGAACAGTACGGCGTACGTGCCCCGAACGGGGCCGAACCAGGCCGAACAGCAGGGGGAAATACTGTCGAGCCCGTGTTCTGCTTTATCGGCTTTAGCACAATGCCGGTTTTTGCAACAGCATCGCGGCGAGCTCGCTCTCGTAGAGCGCCCAGTCCCCCTTGGTCGGTTTGGTGTCGAGCCGCGCGATCAGCGGATCAGCGTCGCATACTCCGCTGATGGCAAGCGGGTTCGCCCCCCTCAGCCTTGTTGATGGACAGCCGCCAAAGCCGCCCCAAAACGCGGGGGCCGGCAAACCGCACCCACAAAACGTTGCAAGCCAAGCTGAAGTTTCGCGCGATGTTTATGAACGTGAACGTGGCTCACACAGCCGCTTACATACTGCCAGATCGGTTTTGAGCACCCAGGCCCCAGGCCGAACGCCTCGTCGCCGCGCTCGACCGGATCATCGATGCGGACCGCTATCCGCTGTTGCCGCCTATCACGGCGCTGCGCGAGATCCGCGCGCTGCTCAAGCCCTACCCCGAGCGCCCGCCGGCGACGCCGCCGCAATACTTCGAGCCGCCCAGCGAGGGCCGCTACAGCCGGCGGCGGTGAGCCGCACGCAGCGGCGCAGCTCTTGAAACGTTGCTCGTTTGTAAGAATTAAGCGGGCGCTTCGCACTCCTCACAGGAGCGGCGGGGCGGGGAAAGGCCCCACCTTGGGGTATGAGGCGGGGCCTTTTAAGAGAGCCGCGGGGGTAGTCGCGGCTCTCTCCCGTAACATGCGTTTTTCCCGAGTGGTTCTCTACCGCCGTAAGCCGCTCACAAAAATGCCACGGATTGCATCTGCCTTGGGATGGATTTACTGGAACCACCGCCGCCACCACGGCAAGACCCGCCGGCCGTGGTTCCTGATCCCGCGGCGTGACCGCCGGCACGCTCCCTGCCTGGCGGTGCGTCAGCAACCCGGTCAGCCGCTCCTGTACCTGGCGCCGCTCCTCGCTCTCGGCGTCGAGCCGGGCGCGCAGATCGCGAATCGTTTCCTCCCGCTCGGCCAGCAGCAGCCGTAGCCCCTCCATTTCACTCGGTGACGTTGCCGGGTACGTACTCGCTCCGTTGGGGGGTACAGACTGTTTCATCGTGCCGGTCAGTGGTCAGTGGACCGTGTCGCTGATCTCGCCGGTCTCCGTTTTCCCAACGCTGGGAAAATGGTCTCGATCAATCAATGGCGAGATTTCTCTCTCCCAGATAAGCCGGTACGACCGCCGCTCGGTATGTTGCAAGACCGTCCGCGTAGCGTCCGGATGATTGCCCATACCGATCAGCGCAACGCGGTCGTTCTTGTTGTAGCCGATCCGGTGCCGGATCAGCCAATCGGCGAACTCGTTATTTGACGGGAATTTACCGCGCGCTCGCATGTCGGTCACCGGGGTGGTCACCAGGCCGGCCATCGCGAATCGAGACAGTCGGGCGCCCGTAGGTCAACATCCGGTCAACCCCGGTCACGCCGTCGAGCGCGGCTAACCCTCAGTTGCGAACAAGACGATCAGGTCAAAATCCCCGTGCGGGGAGGGTTTTGCTTAGGCGGCGTATGGCTCGAGAAAGTAGTCGAAGCTGTGCTCGATCGGCTTGTTGATGATGCTGCCGATCGAGGCGGCCTGCTCCGGGGAAAGCGGCCAATCGGCGACGATCTCGGGCCGGTCCTCGAGGCCGGCCGCCTGCTTGACGCGCTCGACCTGGCCCTTGGGGATCTTGTAGGCGGCGGCGATCCGCTCGGTATGATCGTAAGCGACGAGCTTGTAGATCATGGCTCGACTGTTCTCCCCGGGACGGGCGGGCTCACGCGGGCGCCGGTCTCCGGGTCGAAATCTCATTGGTGCAGCCCGCGGCGATCGTACACCTCGATGCGGCCATGTTGGTAAATCCCACTCGTAGATCATGCCGTCGGGATCTTTCCAGCGCCGCCGTATTCCGCCGGGGAACCAGGTCTTGCCCTTTGTTCTGGCTGCTCTGGGAAAGCCGGGGAGCACGTTGTCGGCTGGAGGGTGAACAACGGCGCCAAGCGGGACATTCCTGGCACTGCGCATTGCGGCGAGGGTGCCTTCGGGCGAGCGCCGGCGTCAACTCGGAGCAAAGGCGGTGTCGTGGCACAGTTCTGACGATTTCGAGGCCCGGCCCCACCCCTCTGACACGCTCGGCACGGTCACCGAGCTGCTGCGCCGTGTCGCCCGCGCGTGGGGTGGGGAAGGACGGCAGTGTCGCAGGGCTTGTGGTCGGCCCTGCTCGGCGCCTCGACCGCGACCAATGCCCGGGCCTTGGTCGTGCCGGCCGGCTCTGACAACGCGCGCCATCGCCTCGCCCGCGTGCTGGCGCGCCTCGACGGCAGCCGCGAGCTGGTGACGACGATCGCCGAAGGTCGGGTTCCGCCTCTGATCCCGCGCGCTGTCGAGTGCCGGATGACCTGTGCGGACCAGGACGACCTCGCCCGGCTTCGCGACGGACTCGACCGGATCGCCAGGCGAAGGTGATTTCGGCGGCCCTTTCTTGCGCCGGGCGCATCAAAATCTGACCGGGTTCAATAGAACCCGGATGGCGGTTGTCAGCGGCCGTATGAGCGGCGTTCATTTTGGTTGTCAATCAAGCGGTTGCGAAAAATCTGCGGGCCGCCAGTTCATCGTGCCCAGTGGGTACAACAGTGGTCAGGTGCGAATCGGCGAGCCTGATAGAGCGAGGCGAGCCTAAATCGCTGCTCGTTTAACGCCGCACTTCAGCTTGGCCTGCAACGTTTTGTGGGTGCGCGGTTTGCTGGCCACCGCATTTTGGGGCAGCTTTGGCGGCTATCCGTGAACCATCTGGAGCAAATGACCAGCCCAGAATAACGAAACCCGCCTGAAGAGGCGGGCTACGCCGGCACAAACGCCGGGGGAAACTACGTGATCTGGCAGTCGCGAGTTTCCCCCGGAATGGAACCTACCGTCAAGACGGAAATCGCCGTTTCCGCCAACGGGGAAGGTTTGTGCCGGACGCAAGGCCGCGCCAGGCGGGCTCGAGGAGAGCCATGCATCGTCTGTTGCCGAATCACCTTCGTCCGCGCCGCGAGAAGATCTTCGGACCCGCTCCCGAATATCGCCTCGATGGTAACGCCAAAGCCCGCGTATGGGCCGCGGCGAACGCCTACAACGCGGCAAACCGCACGCCGGGCCAACACCAGGGTCCGCTTACTTGGGCCACGCTACGGGTGCTCCGCGCGCTCCTATGGCGCTTCCACGGCGCCGATGGTGGCGGCCGGTGCTTTCCGAGCTACGAGAGGATCGCTGTGGCGGCCAAATGCTGCCGCGACAGTGTGAATGTCGCGATCAAGGCGCTCGAGGAAGCCGGACTGCTCACCTGGGTCAACCGGATCACCCGCAGACGACGCCGCGAGCGCGACCTCTTCGGCCAGCTCGTCACGGTCTGGCAGGTGATCCGCACGTCAAACGGCTACAGCTTCTGCGACCCGTTGGAGCTCCAACCCGGCAGGATTGGCTATAAGTCGGAAAATCCGATCCGACCACAGAACAGAGATTCAAAATTAGAAGGAGCGCGCCTAGCCGGCGCGCGAGTCACACAAGAGACACTCTCCCTAGCAGCGTCTATGCCATCGGGAAGGTTCACAATTGCTCCCCAACGGGAGCACGGCAGTCCGGTCAGAGCGCGATTGTCGCCGGCCGGGCGCGCAGCACTAATCGCGCGGCTCGACACCAACCCGACTAAGGTCGATTGGGCGCTCTACGAATACGAGCTTGAGGCGACGCTGTTGCGCAACTCAGCGCTGTGCTAAAGCCGAACCGCGGCTCGCGGCATCCCCCCTTGTCGCCAGGCACATGACCGGGAACGTGGCGATCCCCCGCGCGGCGTGCCCCGGTACGTCGTACCGGATACGAGGGGGATTCCATGTACTCCCTAGCACAAGCGGCGAAAGCGGCGGGTAAGTCGAAGCCGACGATCGTGCGCGCCATCAAGTCGGGCCGGCTTTCCGCCAGCCGGGGCGAGGGCGGCTCCTATGCGATCGATCCGGCCGAGCTCGCGCGCGTGTTTCCCCTTACCGGGTACGATCCCGGCACGATGAAACAGTCTGGACCCCCCAACGGAGCCGGTACGTACCCGGCAACATCACCGGGTGAAATGGAGGGGCTACGTTTGCTGCTGGCCGAGCGGGAGGAAACGATTCGCGATCTGCGCGCCCGGCTCGACCGGAGCGAGATCGAGCGCGCGCGGGTGCAGGAACGTCTGACCGGGCTGTTGACGCACCGCCAGGCCGGCAGCGTGCCGCAGGTCGCGCCCGCAAATCCGGCGCAGCTGCGGCAGCCGTGTGGCAGCGGCTGTTCCGGTGAAATGAGACCTGTTGAATTTATCAAGAGGTGGCTCCGGTGAGCGATCGGGATCACAGGTCGCAAGAACGACCCATGGGTCGCATCGGTAAGCCTTTGATCATACGGTAACGTGCGTCGGATTTAGGGGGCAGACCATTGTACTCGCCAAAGGCGAATACGAAGCGGTTCAATCAGCCGCAACCTACGGACAGACGGTGCCGTTGGTGAAATATGGCGGACATCGATGCTCCGGCCATCATCGCCGAACTCGCGGAGCTCCGCGCGCGAGCAGAAGCCGTGTGCGAGGACGCGAGGCGTCTGAGGGACAACCAGCAGGCGATATTGGAGACTGCTCGCGCCCGGCTGTCGAGGGCTAGAGCTATAGGGGGAGAGCTTCGCGAGTTCTTGCGGCAGACCAAGAACGGCTGATTGGGGCGGTGCTGACCGAGCGGCGACGGGGGTTCTAGACCCCTTCGCCGGCAGCGGTACGACCGGCCGCGCGGCAGTCGACTTTGATCGGCGACAGTGGCGAGCAGCTGCTGACCTTGCGGCCGCTGGCCGAGGGGCACGCTGCCACTGATACCGCCTTCGATGAAAATCTTAGCGAGGTTCCAGTCCTGCTCGAGCGCACGGCCGCGAATACG
This sequence comes from Alphaproteobacteria bacterium, assembly GCA_017353855.1. Taxonomy (GTDB): domain Bacteria; phylum Pseudomonadota; class Alphaproteobacteria; order ATCC43930; family CGMCC-115725; genus AP-15. The sequence goes on along the minus strand of JAFMSA010000015.1, from coordinate 4,715 downwards.
GCGCTCTTGCTCGGCCAATGAAACACCGTTCTCGCTCTGCTCTGATGTCGAAACTCTGCAATAACCAAAAATCCGCGGCGGAGTTTCGGGACCGCGTTGAAGGGAAGAACGCGGAGTAGTTAATTTTCGTACAGCCATTGGCATGGTGCTTTCATGCTGGTGGTTAGAGGCGGTGCTCTCGGACCAGGAGAGCGCCGTCTCGCCGCAAAGTAATTGCGGTTTTCAGTTACTAAAATAAGCGACCAGGCGTCCGGATTGCCTGACAATTTCGGCCATTTTATTGATTTGTCGCCGCTTATTGGACCTGGACAGCCACAGCGGCGCTGTCCGGGCGCATTCGCGGCTGTATGAACGACGTGCATAAAGGCAAACGAGGGTCGCAACCCGAATCGATGCGCCTGATGGCGCGAAGGCGGGCGCGAACCGCTACCCGTTTAACATCGCGCTGCGCCTAGCCTGCAACATCTTGCGGACATGCGGTTTGATGGCTACCGCATTTGAGGCAGCGTGGCGGGCTATCCGCAACCTTCTGGAGCAAGACCAGCCCGGAAATAACGAAACCCGCCTCGAGGGCGGGCTACGCTACCCGGCGTAAAACCGGGGAAACTCATTGTCATGGCAGGCATGAGCTTCCCCGAAATGTAGATCGACCGTCAAGACGGAAATCGCCGTTTCCGCCAACGAGGAGGGTTTGCGCCGGACGCAGGGGCCGCGCCAGGCGGGCTCGAGGAGAGTCCATGGATCGCCTATTGCCGAATCACCTTCGCCCGCGCCGCGAGAAGATCTTCGGACCGGCGCCTTCCTATCAGCTCGATCGCAACGCCAAGGCCCGCGTATGGGCCGCGGCGAACGCCTACAACGCGGCGAATTGCCGACCGGGCCAAAAACACCAGGGCCCATTGACTTGGGCCACGCTACGGGTGCTCCGCGCGCTCCTGTGGCGCTTCCATGGTGCCGATGGTGGTGGCCGATGCTTCCCGAGCTACGAGAGGATCGCCGTGGCGGCCAAGTGCTGCCGCGACAGCGTGAACGTCGCGATCAAGGCGCTCGAGGAAGCCGGCATCCTGTCTTGGGTCAACCGGCTCACCCGCATCCGACGGCGCGAGCGCGACCTCTTCGGCCAGCTCGTTACGGTCTGGCGGGTGATCCGCACGTCGAATGCTTACCGCTTCATCGACCCGCTCGACCGCCAACTCGGCCGGCGAGGTTCCAAGTCGGAAAATCCGGCTCGACCTCAGAAACGAGATTTAACATTAGAAGGAGCGCGCCTCACCGGCGCGCGAGTCACACAACAGACGCTCCCCCTGGCAGCACCTGAGGCATCGGGAAAATCCGCAATTGCTCCCCAACGGGAGCACGGCAGTCCGGTCCGGGCACCCTTGTCACCGGCGGAGCGCGCGGCACTGATCGCCAAGCTCGACACCAACCCGACCAAGGCCGACTGGGACGCTTGGGACCGCGAGGTCGCGGCGCTGCTGCAGCCAACCTAGAGGCGGTCTCCGGGAAGAACCGCCATTAAACGAGAAAAATTTGAAGTTTGTCGGCAGCCGGATGGAACGCCGCTGCAAGCGGCGCCTTAGTGTACCGGCAGGAAAGAAAAGCCCCGCTGAAAGTGACGGAGAGCGGGGCAAGTTTGCGGTTGAGGACTTTGGTTTGGAGCCGCCGAGGTCCGACTCATGGCGGCGGCTCACTCTCTTAACGGAATGTGGTCGTTAACCGTTCTCGATAACCGCGAGCGGCTCACATTATTGCCACAGGCGGGTCCGGGAACGGCGCCCCAACCTGGCCGTTCGGCCCGCCGCATTGCGCCGTGATATAATTGACGGCGCGCTGGGCCACCTTCCCCCGGGCCCGCGCATGGAGCGGCGCAACCGTGCGGCGCCTTTCCCCGGCTGCTGTGTGGCTGCACGCAAGGGGTACGTGCGCACGGGATGCGCAAGGGGGAAGATCATGCCATCGATCGGGCTCGCGGAGGCGGCGAGACTCTGCGGCAAGAACCAGTCGACGATCCACCGGGCGATGCAGGCCGGAAGGCTTTCCTACACGCGGGACGAGGCCGGCGAGCGGCGCATCGACGTCGCCGAGCTGGAGCGTGTTTTCGGAATCAAGCCTGTTGAGAAATTCAACAGGTCGAGCGGCAACGGCGCAAGCGTGCGCAACGATGCGGGACCCGTTGCACGCAAGATTACGCAAGGGGGCGAGCTGGCGGCGCTGCAGCGGTTGCTCGACGACCGCGAGCGCACGATTGCGGACTTGCGCGAGGCGATTCGCGATTACCGCACCCGGCTCGACAAGAGCGAGGCCGACCGCGAGCGGATTCAGGAGCGGCTGACCGGCCTGTTGACGCACCGCCAGGCCGGCAGCGTGCCGTCCGTCACGCCCGCAAACCCGGTGCCGCTGCGGCGGCCGTGGTGGCGGCGGTTGTTCCGGTGACCTAATATCATCTCGCGAGACGATCGACGCCAGCGCCGATAATTTCATCGCACTTTACGGTCCGGTATTCGGCAACGCCGCGGTTGACGCGTTTGCCGATCGCATCAAGCAACGGACCGCCGCGAACGAGCACCCGGCCTTCAGCAATTCGCTGAAGCAGCCGCGGCGCCGCAAGGCGCGTCGCTGGGATGCGTGGCCGTAGCGGATCGATCGTTACGTTATACACACCCTCAGACCGCCCGGTCTTGCCGGAGAGCAAACGAGGGTGACACGAATCGACGTGCCTGATGGTGCGAGGCGGGCCTAAACCGCCACCCGTTTAACATCGCACTTCAGCTTGGTCTGCAACATCTTGCGGACGCGCGATTTGATGGCCACCGCATTTTGGGGCAGCTCGGCGGGCTATCCATAACCTTCTGGAGCGATGACCAGCCCAGAATAACGAAACCCGCCTGAAGAGGCGGGCTACGCCGGCACAAACGCCGGGAGAAACTCAGTGACCTGGCAGTTGCGAGCTTCTCCCGGAATGGAACCTACCGTCAAGACGGAAATCGCCGTTTCCGCCAACGGGGAAGGTTTGCGCCGGGACGCAGGACCGCGCCAGGCGGGCTCAAGGAGAGCCCATGCCCTTTCTGTTGCCGAATCACCTTCGTCCGCGCCGCGAGAAGATCTTTGGGCCCGCTCCCGAATATCGCCTCGACCGGAACGCCAAGGCCCGTGTATGGGCCGCGGCGGGCGCCTACAACGCGGCGAATTGCCAACCGGGTCAACACCACGGCCCGCTCACTTGCGCCACGCTGCGGGTGCTCGGCGCGCTCCTGTGGCGCTTCCACGGCGCCGATGGTGGCGGTCGGTGTTTTCCGAGCTACGAGAAGATCGCCGTAGCAGCCAAATGCTGCCGCGACAGTGTGAACGTCGCGATCAAGGCGCTCGAGGAAGCCGGGCTGCTGACCTGGGTCAACCGGATCACCCGCATTCGGCGCCGCGAGCGCGACCTCTTCGGCCACTTTGTCACGGTCTGGCAGGTCATCAGAACGTCCAACGGCTACAGCTTCCGCGACCCGCTCGACCGTCAACCCGGCCGGAAAGGCTATAAGTCGGAAAATCCGACCCGACCACAGAACAGAGATTCAAAGTTAGGAGGAGCGCGCCTCCCCGGCGCGCGAGTCACACAAGGGACGCTCCCCCTGGCAGCGCCCGTGCCATCGGGAAAGTCCGCAATTGCTCCCAAACGGGAGCACGGCAGTCCGGTCCGATCACGATTGTCGCCGACCGAGCGCGCAGCAATCGTCGCGCGCCAGAATGCCGGCATCGCGACCAGAGCCGACTGGGACGCCTGGACCGCTGATCTCTTCATTCCGCGATCCCCCGCTGTGCCATAATTCGTTGCAGTGCCGTTTCCCCCACGGTTGCCAAGTGTGCCATAGCGTCCCGGCTTCCCCCGGCCGGATGTGCCATGTGGCACGTTGCGAGGGGGTTGCGTGTGTACACGTTGGGACAGGCGGCAAAGGCGACCGGCCGCAGCAAATCGGCGCTGTCACGCGATATCAAGGCGGGCAGGATTTCCGCCGCGCGCAATCCGGATGGGTCACTGCAGACGGTGTCGTTGGCGAAGCGGACATCGATGTTCCAGCCATCATCGTCGAACTCGCGCAGCTCCGCGCGCGAGCAGAAGCCGTGTGCGAGGACGCGAGGCGTCTGAGGGACAAGCAGCAAGCGATATTGGAGAGACTGCGCGCACCCGGCTGTCGAAGGCTAGAGCGGTAGAGCACGAGCTTCGCGAGTTCTTGCGGGAGGCCAGGAACGGCTGATTGCGGTATTGACCGAGCGGCGACGGGGGTTCTAGACCCCTTCGCCGGCAGCGGTACGACCGGCCGCGCGGCAGTCGACCTTGGTCGACATTTCTGGGGTTGCGACGCCGATCCCCGCTACGCCGCAGCGGCAGACTGAGCAACAGCAATATTTTGCGCTTGATCACCGGCGCCGGCTATAGCGGCCCTTGCTCGGCGGCTCGAGGTACGGCTGCGGCGGCGCGGCCAGCGGGCGCTCGGGGTACGGTTTTAAGAGCGCGCGGATCTCGCGCAGCTCCGTGACGCGCGGCGACAGCGGGTAGCGATCGTCCTCAATGAGCCGGTCGAGGGCGCGTACCAGGCGCGCAGCCTGGCCGCACCCGCATGTAGTGCTTCGAGCACAAGCCGCGGGCGCTGGCCCAGGCGCCGCATTCAGGAACGGAGCACTGCTGCTGTTCGGGGATTGGATATTGAGATGGGTACGGCTGCGTC
>JAFMSA010000792.1 GCA_017353855.1 Alphaproteobacteria bacterium | reverse complement strand
ACAAGTTCAGAGAGTGCGGTGACCGGCCCTCCGTGCGACGCGGGCCAACAGGCTCGGACACTCTTGCCGCGTCCTCCGGGGAAGGCGCGGAACGGCGATCCGAAGGCGGCGCACCGGCCCCGGATCCGACAGCTCGGGTGGGATCAGGGGCGCTGCTCGCCAAGCGCACCGGTACGGTGCAACGCGGCAATCTCATTGTCGGATAAGCCAAGCACCTGACGAAGCACGTATTCGGTGTCGGCGCCAAGTGCCGGCGCCGCACCGGGCGCGCGGCCGAAGCTCGCCTGCCACGGCAAGCCCGGGAGAACAGCGCCACCATGCGGTTCCCAAAACCGGCGCTCATTCAGATGGGTGCTTTTGACCAGATCGACGGAGCTCGCCATCGCCGCCGCCGGAATTCCGGCCCGCAACAATTCTGCCGCTGCCGCCGACGCCGATTGCGGACTCAGCCAAAGGGAGAGCGCGTCGTCGATCGCCGCTCGATGGTTCACGCGTTCGTGAACACCCGATTCCACCATCGGCGACAGTGCGGCAACGATGGAGCAAAGTCTTCGCCATTCGTCATTGTTTGTGACCACGATCGCGATCCACTCGTCATCCCCCGCGCAGCGATAGGCGCCGTGGGGGACATAACGGATGGAGCCATTTCCAACCGGTTGTGGCGGCGCCCCGAGCTGCCCCGCCAGCAACGGCTCAGCCATCGTCCACAGCATCGCCTCGATCATCGAGAAATCGATCCGGACGACATTTCCGGTACGCTCCCGGTGCCAGAGCCCGGCGGCGACAATGAAGGCCAGCATCAGCCCGCACATCGGGTCGAGCCAGGCGAGGCCTACCCGTGGCGGGACGCCCGGGTGGCGGTTGAGCCCCGCGAAGCCGGCATAGCACTGCAGCAGCGTGCCATAAGCCACGGCACGCGATTCCGGCCCCGTTCGGCCGAGGCCGGAGGCCGAGACGTACAGCAGGTCGGGATTGACCGCCTGCAGTGCGGCAGGGCCGAGTCCCAGCCTTTCCATGACACCCGTCGCGAAGTTCTCGATCACTACATCCGACTTAGCGGCGAGTGCCCGAGCTATCCTAACCCCCTGTGCTTGTTTGAGGTCGAGGACAATGCCGCGCTTGGCTTGCCCGAGCACCGAATGCAGCCCGGATGCGCGGCCGGGGTCGCCGCGTCCCGGTGCCTCGATCTTGATGACTTCGGCCCCCATCGCCGCGAGATACCGGGTCGTGGTCGGCCCGGCGATCACCCAGCTGAAGTCCAGGACGCGAATGCCGCAAAGCGGCAGCGGCCCCTGACGACGCCTGTCCGGTTGGTCGCGGGCACCGGCCATTCGCACGCCGAAAGGGGGCCCGGGAGCCTTGATCATCCGGCCGCCGATTTCGAGGCCGCGGTAGAAGTTGCGATGCGCGAGCTGCGGCGAAGCAAGCTGTTCGGCGGGCTCGCGCAGCGGAAAGCTTGGCACGTGGGCGGCTTGCGCGAGATCCGCGATCGCCTGCTTGTCGCGCCCGCGGCTCCACTGCGACATCAGCGCGTGGAGTGCATCCCAGTTCGCCACCCGGTCGGGTTTCGTCGCAAAACGCGCGTCCGTTCCCCAATCGGGCGAGCCCATCACGGCGAGCCACGACGCCCACTGACGCTCTTCGCGCGGCGAGATCGCGACATATCCGTCGCGTGCGGGTAATACCGTGACGGTGGCGCCATTGCCGTCTGTTAGCCGCTTGCGCGGCCGGATCTTTCCGCAAAGGCCGGCGCGCGCGAGTTCGGCAACAGCCTGCGTTGCCAGCGCTTCCTGCTGTGAAATGTCGATGACGGCAGCGGAGCTTGCCATTGCGGCGTGGATGCCCGCACAAGCAGCGGCAAGTCCGCCGATGAAGGCGGATTGCTCGCCGACCGGACCGATCGGGGCTTCGCTCAGGTCGTCGACCTGGCCGGTCAGTAACCGGGCGATGCCGCTGGCGAAGAACAGCGTGAGGTCGCTCGCCGGGTCGTTTGCTTCAGGCCCGGTCTGACCGTAGGGCGAGATAAAGACAACCGCCGCAGAGGAATTGGCCTGTCGAAGGCCCTGAGCGTCGCATTCCCGGGCACGCAGATCCTCCGGTCTTCCTTCGCAGACGATCAGGTCGGCAGCCGATAAGACCGCAGATACCGCCGCCGGGTCGGCGCGGAGGCTCCTCTTGCCATGATTGAGGTAGGCGGCAAGAGGCGTCGAGCTGTCCGGGTCGATGCAGGTGACCGCGGCGCCGACATCGGCGAGAAGACGCCCGCAGACGGCAGCGGCCAGTCCGCCGCCGATCTGGACAACCTTCAATTCTTCCAGTAACCGCATCCGGAATCAGCGCTGGCCGAGTTCTCGGGGTCGGGACAGATTGCTGAGGGGGCGACGAGGTCGG
>JAFMSA010000204.1 GCA_017353855.1 Alphaproteobacteria bacterium | reverse complement strand
CCAACGACTGGGTCTATGTGTTCGCCCGCCAGGTCGACCACTGGCATCGCCTGTTGAAGGTGCTAGGCCGCGAGGATTTGATCGGCAATCCCAATTACGACAGCCCGAGGGCTCGCGGCGAGCGCATCGGGGAGATCAACGCGATCGTCGCCGATTGGACGCGCCGGCGCGACAAGCACGAGGCAATGCGCATCATCGGCGGTGCCGGGGTTCCGGCCGGCGCGGTACTCGACACGATGGAGCTGATGAACGAGCCGAGCTTCACCGAGCGCGGCATCCTGCAGGTCGCAGCGCACCCGACCGGCCCCTTCAAGATGCCGTCCTGGCCGGTGCGCTTCGACGGCCGCCCGCCGAAGCTCGAACCGGCTCCATTGCTGGGGCACCACAATGCGGAGGTCCTCGGCGACTGGCTCGGCATGAACACCGCCGACGTCGAGGTGCTGCGCGAGGACGGCGCGATCTGACCCGAGGCGGCGAGGATACGGGGAAATCGACGAAACGCGGGAAGCCAGCCCTGACCGTCGAGACCGACAACGCCCGTCATTACACCCTGAGCGCCATGGATGCGCGGATTGAGGAGGCTTTTGCGTCGCGCGCACAGATCCCAAACGACCCAGTCCTGACGAGCTGGCGCCGCTTGACGAATTCTATCTTGGGCGGCCACGCCGCAACCGAAGCGGGCCTGCAGGGCGGCAGGGGTCTTCTCGACCCCGGTTCCGGGCTTGGCGGTCCTGCCCATTATTTCGCGGGCGGCGATGTAAAAGGGATCGATCTGACCGACGAATCCGTAAAGGTCGCGCGATCGCTCACCCGACGGCTCGGGATGGAAGAAAAGTCCCGTCCAAAAATGCCGCGCGACGGCGATGCCGGCTGTCCCCGACTGTCATCCCCGGCGAAAGCGGTCACCCAGGGGCAAACGCTCGACCTTCTGGCCTGGATCGCCGCTTTCGCGCGAACGACGAGTAACCGAGAGAGGAGACACTGAGATGGCGGAGATGACCGGTAACGACATCCTTGCCCGGTGCCTGAAGGCGCAGGGCGTCAGGGACATCTTCTTCATCATGGGCGGGCCGATGCTCGACGCCGAGACGGCGTGCATCAAAGAAGGCATCCGCCTGATCGACACGCGTCACGAGCAAGGTGCGGCCTACATGGCGCAGGGCTATTCGCGCGTGACGCAGGGGCCGGGTGTGTGCATGGCGGCGAGCGGCCCGGCGACGTTGAATTTCAGCACTGGCCTCGGCAACGCGCTGATCGATTGCTGCCCGGTCGTGGCCCTGGGCGGGTCGAGCCCGATCAGCCAGTTCGGCCGCCAGGTCTTTCAGGAGATCGACCAGGTCAAGGCACTCGAGGGCTGCGTCAAATACGCCGACCGCGTCCACAACCTGAAGCGTCTGCCGCAGCAGGTGAACTTCGCGTTCCAGAAAGCGCTCAACGGCAAGCCCGGGCCGGTCTATCTCGATTTCCCCGGCGATGTGCTGTACATGACGGTCGACGAGGCGCAAGTCGACTGGAGCTACCTGGGCCGGCCGATCATCAACGCGCGCCCCTATGCCGAACCGAAGGCGTTAAACGCGCTCGTCGATGCGATCAACCGGGCGCGCCAGCCGATCATCGTCTCCGGCAGCGGCGTCTTGTGGTCGCACGCCTGGGACGAGATGAAGGCGTTCGTCGAGAAGGCGGGAATCCCGTTCTACACGACCCCGCAGGGACGCGGGGTGATCCCCGACGATCACCCCTATTCCTACCTGACGATGCGCAACGACGCGTTCCGCGAGGCGGACCTGATCATCATCCTCGGCACCCGCACGAACTATGTGATCGGCCACGCCCAACCGCCGCGCTTCAGCGCCGCCGCAAGAGTCGCGCGCATCGACATCGATCCCGAGGAGATGGGTCTGTCGGCGCGCAACATCGACCTGCCCGTTGTCGGCGACTGCAAGTCGGTGTTGCAGCAGTTGTGCGAGGCGGCCGATGCGCGCGTCGCGGAGCGCTTCCAGCCGTGGCGCCAGAAGCTGGCCGACGGCGAGGGGCGAAAGCGCCTCCGCGCGGGTGGCAATTACCCGACCGACGGCGACATCCATCCATTGAGGCTCTGCGAGGAGATCAAGAACTTCATGCAGCGCGAGGCGATCCTGTCGGTTGACGGACAGGAGATCCTCAATTACGGCCGCCAGTCGATCCCGACTTTTGTCCCCGGCCACCGGCTCAATTCCGGGCCGTTCGGCACGATGGGCGTGGGATTGCCGTTTGCGGTCGGCGCCAAGGCCGCCAAGCCCGGAGCGCAGGTGATCTGCCTGCACGGCGACGGCTCGTTCGGCCAGAACGCGATGGAGCTCGACACCGCGGTGCGGCACAAATTGCCGCTCTTGTGCGTGATCAGCCTCAACGGCGGTTGGACCGCCGATCCCGAACGTAACAAGCCGGGCCGCGATCTCGGCTACACGCGCTACGACAAGATGGCCGAGGCGCTCGGCTGCTACGCCGAATATGTCGAAGAGCCGGAAGAGATCCGTCCGGCCTTGCAGCGCGCCTGGCGCAAGGTCGAAGAGGGCATGGTCGGCTTTGTCAACGTCAGGACCGACTACCGCGCCCGCGCGACAACCGTGCGCTTCTCCAGCCGCGAGACCTGAGCGGCAACCGTCGAGGCTGCCCAGGGGCGGGTGCGGGCGGCCTCCTCTTCTTCCGACGACCCGGATGGCGTACCCTTGCGGCAGATAAGCCGATCCTACCGGAGCCGGCCGGTGCCCCATTCCGGGCGAATCGCCAGCGTCGGGGTGGGGCCGCAGCACGGGGCGCGCTTCGTGCTTCGCGCCCCCGAGCGACGTGTGCCCTTGGGTGACATTGCCGTGCGTTGTCAAACCGGGGGGTACTGGCAACGCATCGCCAAGCGGCCTCGATGCCGCCAGGACGCCCGCGCGTTCTGGCCAAAGGTTTCCGGCCCTGACGGGGGCCGCGGCCGGTTTCCTACGTGTTCGTTTGTCGGTCTTGGTTTGACGCTGCGGCCTCTCCGCAGGCACCGCCAACCCGGCTTGTGGGACCGCGTCGCCGGCATGCGCAGAGAAATCAGGAAATCACCGGCATCAGCCGGAAGGAACCGTTGCTCCCTGTCCTGAGCGGCAGCGTTTCCGCCCGCGGACACGGACGGAACGGAACGGAAGGCGGGGTGGCTTGTTCGACCGCCGCACGACGGCAAGGCATCGGAGGGATGCCATCAGGATGACAGCGGATAAAGGTGCGCTCTCCGTCTGGTTCGACGAAATTGTCGAATCGAGGGCCGGCAACGGCATTATCCTTGATTTGGATGCCGACATCGGGGTAGTCGGCTTCGAAATGCCTGTTCGACAGCGGTTTCCCGACGCCGATCTATCGTGGGTCGAAGTTGCCGTAAACCGCAATTCGCTAAAAGGCGCAGGCTGAAGCACAGATCTCGTCACGGGAGGTAACAACAGCGATGGCACGCAACGGCGATCTTCCGATCACCGATCGGATATTGGCAATTCGCGAGCGGTGGCACACCAAACGGCATCCCTTCTTCCTCACCTTTGGCGAAGGCAAACTGCCATTGAAGGCGCTGGGCCGCTATCAGGCGCTGCACTATCACTTCGTGTCGCGGGCGCTGTCGAGCTTCGGGCTTCTCTATGCACGGGGCTATTATTTCGAAGAAGTGCGCAAGATGATTGCCGAGAACATCGCCGAGGAGGAAGGCCTCAAGGCGATCCCGGAGCCTGGCCACGAACCGCACGACCACAACGAGCTGATCTTGCGCTTCTGCCGCGCCGCGGGCCTTACCGATGAGGAGGTCCGCAACACGAAAATGCCGCCGGCTTGGTGGGCGCGTTCGCTCTACATGTACCACACGACCGCCACCGAGCCGGTCGGCGTGATCCTGGCGATGCAGACGACACAGGAAGGCCAGATGCCCGGCCTCATCGGCGAGGTCCTGCTGCCCGCCTTCCAAAAACACTACGGATTCACGGGCAATTCGCCGGAGATCGAGTTCTTTACCGAGCACGACGCTGCCGATGTCGAACACAGCAGGCGGCAGATCGAGCTGTGCGGCAGGCACCTGCACACAGCCGAACTGGAGGCGCGCGCCGAGCAGGTGGCCGAGGAGATCTGCCAACTGCGCTGGGCCTCGATTTCCGAGCTTTACCGCTCGGAGGTGCTTGGCGAGAAAGAGATCCTTCCGCCGGGTATCAGCTGAGAGCGAGCAGGCAGGCGCGCGCAGCCCCATCGAGGATCGCGTCTTCGCCGATGCGATACGCTTGATAGAGGTCCGGGATATCCCCGGATTGGCCAAAGCGGTCGACGCCGAGCGGCACGATCGGGTTGCCGGCAACGGCGCCGAGCCATGACAATGTAGCCGGGTGGAAATCGCCGACCGTGACGAGCGCCGCGCCGGGGCGGAGCCCAGCTAGAAGGCGTTCGGCAATGCTCGTCTTGCCGCCGGCGCGGGCGGCGCACCAATTGCGGTGCAGCCGGTCGGGCGAGGTGATCGCAAGCAGCCCTGCTGCGGGAATGTCTTCGGCCAGCGCCTGATGCGCGGCCAGAGCTTCGGGAGCGACGGCCCCGCAATAGACGATAGCCAGCTCCGCTCCTTTCTCCGGTTCGCGCAGCCAATAGCCGCCCGCGATGATTGCCTCTTCGAGATCCCTGGCGATCGCACGCTGTGGCTGCTCGATCGGCCGCGTTGACAGGCGGAAATAAACCGATTCCCCGGCGTCCCGCTGGATCTCCGCAAAGGCCCAGCCCAGCAGGATCGCCAGTTCGTCGGCAAAGGCCGGCTCGAAGCTGACCAGACCGGGCTGCGCGAGCCCGATCAACGGCTCTGCGATCGATTGATGCGCGCCACCCTCGGGCGCTAGCGTGATCCCTGCCGGAGTCGCGACCAGGATGAACCGCGCATCCTGATAGCAGGCATAGTTCAGTACATCCAGCCCACGCTTGATGAACGGGTCGTAAAGCGTGCCGATCGGCAGCAGCCGCGCGCCAAAGAGCGATCCGGCAAGACCCAGTGCGGCAAGCTGGAGAAACAGGTTGCTCTCGGCGATGCCGAGTTCGATGTGCTGCCCCTGTGGCGACATCGCCCAGCGTTGCGCGGAGATGACCTTCTCCTCGCGAAACGTATCGGCCCGTTCGGAGCGGTCGAAAATGCCGCGCCGATTAACCCAGGGGCCGAGATTGGTCGAGACTGTGACGTCGGGCGAGGTCGTCACGATCCGTTCGGCGAGAGGCGTGTCGGTTGCGGCGATATCACCCAGTATTCTGCCGAAGGCTTCCTGCGTCGAAAGCCTTGCGCTTCGGGGGGTCGGCAAACGCGGCGGCAGCGGAACCTGGGCCGCGACATGCTGGCGCCCGCCGGAGCGCGCGAGCGGCACCCCGTCGAGAAAAGCCGAGAGCTGCGCCGCCGGCCGGTCGAGCCCGGCGAACAAATCCCACTCGGCGCCTTCGGCGATGCCCATGCTGCGCTGAAACGCCGCCATTTGGTCCGGATTCATCAAGCCGGCGTGATTGTCCTTATGGCCGGCGAAGGGCAGCCCGAAGCCCTTGACCGTGTAGGCAATAAAACAGGTCGGCCGATCATCGGCGACACCGTGGAAAGCCTCGAGCACCGATTGCATGTCGTGGCCGGCGAGATTGGTCATCAGGCGCTGCAGCGCCTGATCGTCGTGATCGTCGAGGATCGCGCGGATCCCGGGATATCGATTGAGGTCGCGGCGGAGATGCTCGCGCCAGCCTTCGCCGCCCTTATAGACCAGCGCCGAGTAGAGCGAGTTCGGGCAAGCGTCTATCCACTCGCGCAGATGGTGACCGTCCGGGCGGGCGAAGGCCGCCTCGAGCAAGCGGCCGTATTTAAGGGTGACGACGCGCCAGCCCATCATCTCGAACATCGCGTCGATGCGGCCGAACAGCCGATCCGAGACGACGGCATCGAGGCTCTGCCGGTTGTAGTCTATGACCCACCACAGATTGCGAACGTCGTGCTTCCAGCCCTCGAGCAGCGCCTCGAAGATGTTGCCTTCGTCGAGTTCGGCATCCCCGGCGAGTGCGATCATGCGCCCGGGCAGCTTATCGGTCGGCACCAGCTGCTTGAGGCGCAGGTAATCCTGTGCGATCGAGCCGAACAGCGTCATTCCCACACCGAGACCGACCGAACCTGTGGAAAAATCGACGGTTTCGCCATCTTTCGTGCGTGAGGGATAGGATTGAGCACCGCCGAAGGCGCGGAACCGTTCCAGCTTCTCGTGGCTCTGATGGCCGAGAAGGTACTGTATGGCATGGAAGACGGGTGCCGCGTGAGGCTTGACCGCGACGCGGTCCTGCGGGCGCAGCACATCGAAATAAAGCGCGGTCATCAACGTCACGACCGAGGCGCTCGATGCCTGATGCCCGCCAACTTTGAGTCCGTCCCGGTTCGGGCGGAGATGATTGGCGTTGTGGATCATCCAGGTGGAGAGCCACAGGACCTTGCGCTCGAGTGCCGTCAGGCAGGCGATTTTATCTTGTTGCTCGGCATCTTGCTCCGGACGGATCCCGCCTTCTTGCAGCATCTTCAACTCCCGCTTCACGCTACAGCTTACCGGATTCCGGTGCAAAAATCGCGGCGGGCCTCACGCGAGCTTTGCTGCCGCCACTTACCTTGCGCAGCGGCTGGTGTGGGCACATTTGACCAGCGTTGCGCGCGCGCTTACATAAATGTAAGCAAGTGACGGACCCGCTGACGAGTAAGGGAGCGCTGGACAATATGGTCGAGAGCCTTGCGGAGGCTGAGGAGCGCCGGATCAGCCTGACCGAAAGCGCGGCGCGTCGGATCGCGGTGCTGAGGGCCCAGGAAAACGCCGATCACGCGTATTTGCGAATTGCCGTTACGGGAGGCGGCTGCTCCGGTTTTCAGTACGGGCTCTCGTTCGACGATCAGTGCAACGAGGACGATTTCGTGTTTGAGCGAGGCGGCGTGGGAGTTGTCGTGGACGATGTCTCGCTCGGTCTGTTGAACGGCGCCGAGGTCGATTTCATCGAGGATCTTATGGGCGCCTCCTTTCAGATCAAGAACCCGAATGCCGCGTCTTCGTGCGGCTGCGGGAACTCCTTCTCGATCGGCTAACCGCGCGTTCGATATCTTGTGAAGATCGCCAGCTGGAACGTCAATTCGGTCAAGGCCCGGCTGGCGCACCTGCTCGCCTTTCTCGAGGATGCGCGGCCGGACGTGGTGTGCCTGCAGGAGACGAAATGCCTGACTGCCGACTTTCCGATGCTGGAGGTAAAGGCACTCGGCTACCACGTCGAAGCGATCGGGCAACGCGCCTATAACGGGGTGGC
>JAFMSA010000203.1 GCA_017353855.1 Alphaproteobacteria bacterium | reverse complement strand
GCCCCCAGGCCGCCGGCATTGGGTGTGTGCGAGTCAGTGCCGATGATCAGCTCGCCCGGAAACGCGTAATTCTCCAACACGACCTGGTGAATGATGCCGGCGCCTGGTCCCCAGAAGCCCAAACCGTACTTTGCTGCCGCAGAGCGCAGAAAATCGTAGACCTCGCTATTCTCGGCGAGCGACTCGCGCAAATCCGAGGCACCTTCGAGTCTTGCCTGGATCAAGTGGTCGCAATGGATCGTTGCCGGCACCGCAACCTTGTCGCGCCGGGTCTGCATGAACTGCAGCATTCCGGTTTGTCCCAGCACATCCTGGAAAACGACGCGGTCGGGACGCACCAGAAGATAGCTCTTCCCGGGCTCCATCTCCTGGTGTTCCGGATCATCGAGATGCCCGAGCAGGATCTTGTCGGCCAAAGTCAATGGCCTGCCCAATCGCCGCCGAACGATCGCCAGGTTACGTGCCGTGTTGGCATAAATCGCAGCTGCCATTTCCGGCGTCGATTCAATAGCAACCATTGTCGTAGCCGCCTTTTTCTTGCCTTTACTCTAAGAAGTACCGCCACCGCAGCGGCCAGCGCGCCGTTGGCGAACGGGTTTGCGTCCTTCAGGGACACGGCCACTTCCTGCCGTAATCGGGATCAATAGCGCTTGATCGTCCGTCTGGTCAACTCGCCGAAAGCGCGCTTCGGCGCGCTGCGGGTCTCGGCCCCCGCCGCCCGCCGCCGCCCCTGCGAGGGGGCACTGGCGGCCTGCGGACAGGTCGGCGCGAATTCGCTAGTATGCACGTGCACACGAACGCGGCCCGGCGGGAGCGAAGGGGGGTGCAGCGGACGCAATCCTGCCCCACGCGGCGGTGTCAGGGACGGCTTCTCGCGAGAGGGCCGGACATTCGCGCCCACGCGGCGGCAAAAAACCGACTTCGCAGCGGTTATCAGATCGCGTCGAGTTGCCAGGCAACGTCGTTGGCAATCCCCCACAGATAGCCGATATCGGACTGGCCGACGAGTGCGTAGGCGCGGCCCTGATGGCGCCAGTAGAGGAGATTGACCTCCTGGCGGCGAGCGAGAGTGGGAGAGATGTCCGGCTCCTTTGAGGATCCGATGAGAAGCGTCAGCGGTCCGATCGCCTTATTGTCGGTTGTGTAGACGAGCTGCGCCGCCGGCCGTCCATCCGCGACAACCAGCCGGGCGCCGCGGAACTTTAGACCCCAGGGTTTGAGGTCGGGCAGCCGCACTGCCTGCGGTAAGTTCTGGCTGATCTTTTGTAATGCTTCGCGCGGGTCGTCGGTGGGCGCCACGTCGATCAGCGCGCCGTCCCCGGCGCTCGCTACGAGCTTGAAATAGCCGGCCGCGTTATCGAGCCAGAGGTTGTCGGCGGCAGCCGCCGCCACCGCGGGCGATTTGCCGGACCCGTTGAGCGCCAGTTTCGCCACACCGAAATAGGCCGCATTGCCGCCGAGGAGCAGGCCCAACAGACAAGCCGCCACGGGCAAGCCGACGCGCCAGGGCCGCGAGGTGCTCGCCGCCTCGGTCGCTTGCCGGCGTCTGAACGGGAGCACTCGCCCGACCGGCTCGCTCGACACGCTCTCGCCCCGGGCAGCTGCGATCAGCCGGTCGGGCACGGGCTCGTGGATGATCTCGTCGAAGGCGGCGCGAACCAGGTTTGTCGACTCGGCGAGTGCCGCGAATTTCTCGCGAGCCGTGGCGTCGCTCGCGAGCCAGGCTTCAATTTCACGCCGCTCGGCCACCTCGAGCTCGCCGTCGAGATAGGCGACGAGACGGTCGTCACTGCGCTTGTGCATCCTTCTTACTCCCGAGCATCCCGCCCCCCGCCGCGAGATGTTGCTGCAGTGCAATACGGGCGCGTGCCAGACGGCTCATAATCGTGCCCACCGGGACCCGCGCAACTTCGGCGGCCTCTTTGTAGCTGAGTCCATCGACCGTCACGAGCAGCAGCGCGGTCCGCTGATCGCGCGGCAGACGATCGACCGCCCGCCGAACCTCGTCGAGCGACAGACGCGCCTCGACGCGCCGCACCGGCTCGTCCGAACCGAGCCTCTCCTCGGCGACGTCACCATCCTCCTTCCGGACATCCCGCGCGCGGATCTGGTCGATCCAGATCGTCTGCACGATGCGAAACATCCAACTGTCAAACCGTGTCCCCTCCTGAAACTGGTGCCGACGCGCCAGCGCGCGTTCGCATGCCGCCTGGACAAGATCGTCGGCTTCGACAGCTGAGCCCGTCAGCCCGCGCGCGAACCGCCGCAGTCTTGGCAAGACCGCGATCAGCTGATCGCAAAAACGGTCGCGGTCGCTCACCGGACCTCTGTCCGAAACCAGATGTACCGGCGATCCCGCCATCTTTTGGCTAAGGGACAACGAACCTCCCGCAAACTTATTCCCGGAGCGGTCGAAATCATACGCGGCCGGTTGTGCCGCCGTTCCCTTCCGGATGCGGCTGCGACGATCGGCGCATGCGGGCTTCCCGGGAGGACGCGGCTATCTCGCGACCAGATTGCGGCGAAAGCGCGACAGAGGCAACTGGCAGGTCCCGCTCTCGCACGCGCCGGGTTAAGTCTTCACAAATCTCGGCCCTCGCGGCATTGTGGGTCGCGTTTGCCGGCCCTGGCCATTCAGGAACTCGCCCTAGATGAAGGTTGCCGTTATCAAGGAAAGGCGGGCGCATGAGCGTCGCGTGGCGGTCTCGCCCGACACCGTCAAACGGATGGTCGGGATGGGCCTTGAGGTTGTCGTGGAAAACGGCGCGGGCACAGACGCCTGCTTTGCAGACGCGGCTCTTGCCGCGGCGGGTGCCTCGATCGCCGCTGATCCGGCGAGCGCGCTTGACGATGCCGACATCGTCCTCAAGGTACAGCGGCCGCTCATCGACGGGGAGGCGGATGTTGCCGAGCTGAGATACCTGAAGCGGGGATGCGCATTGATCGGGTTGCTGCAGCCCGCCCAACACCCGGGCGATGTCGACGCTTACGCCCGAGCCGGGATCTGCGCTTTTGCGATGGAGCTGCTGCCGCGAATTACTCGCGCGCAAGCCATGGATGTGTTGTCGTCCCAGGCCAATCTCGCGGGTTACAAGGCGGTCATCGACGCTGCCGCGGAATTCGGTCGCGCCTTCCCGATGATGATGACCGCCGCCGGTACAATCAAGGCCGCGCGTGTCCTCGTGATGGGGGCGGGGGTGGCCGGTTTGCAGGCGATCGCGACCGCCCGTCGGCTTGGCGCTATCGTTTCCGCCACCGATGTCCGTGCTGTCGCGAAGGAGCAGGTCGAAAGCCTCGGCGCAACGTTCATCACCGTTGACGAAGCGGCGTCGCATTCGGCGGAGACCGCCGAGGGCTATGCCCGCGAGATGGGTGAAGATTATCAGCGCCGCCAACGCGAGAAGATCGCGCAGGCGCTCAAGCGGACCGACATCGTGATCTGCACTGCGCTCGTTCCCGGTCGCAAGGCGCCCGTTCTGTTGACGGACGCGATGCTCGGCGAGCTGGCTGCGGGCTCGCTCGTCATGGATCTCGCGGTCGAAGCCGGCGGCAACGTCGAGGGCAGCCGGCCCGAGGAGGTCGTCACCACCCCCGGTGGGGTCAAGATTATCGCGCCTCTCAATATACCTTCCCGCATTGCCGTCGACGCGAGTCAGCTCTACGCCCGCAACCTGTTGTCCTTTCTCGCTGTGCTGATAGACCAAGACCGCAAGCTCAGGATCGATACTTCGGACGAGATCATCAGGGCGACACTGTTGACCGAGAACGGCGCGATCGTGAACCCGGCGCTTGCGCCGCCAGCCACGGCGGACGCTGCAGCGCCTTCCTGCTGACCGGAGAAAGGACGTGACAGAACCCGCCTCCCTGGCCGAGCGTGCCAGCGAGCTGGCCGGCAGCGCCGGCACGCTCTCACACAACCTAGAGCTTCTGGCGCGCCAATTGGCGAGCGCGCCCCCGGCGACCTCGGCCGGATCGCCGTTCGTCTACGAACTCACCGTGTTCGTGCTCGCCGTTTTTGTCGGCTACCACGTCGTATGGCGGGTGACCCCGGCGCTTCACTCGCCGCTGATGAGCGTAACCAACGCCATCTCGAGCGTGATCATCGTCGGGGCGCTCATCGCGGCGGGCCCGCTCGGCGTCAGCTTCGCCAAAATCATGGGATTTGTGGCCGTCAGCCTGGCCGCGGTCAATATCTTCGGCGGCTTCATCGTCACGCAGCGTATGCTCCTGATGTTCCAGAAAAAGCGATAGCGGGGCCGCGCGATGAGCGAAAACCTGTCCGCCGTCTTCTATCTGGTCGCCTCGATCTGCTTCATCCTCGCGCTGCGCGGTCTGTCCTCGCCCCAGACGGCGCGAGCGGGCAACATCTACGGTGTCGCGGGGATGCTGATCGCGGCGGTGACGACGTTGCTCTCACCGCAGGTGCTCAGCTTCTGGCTGATCCTTCTGGGGATCCTTATCGGCGGGACGATCGGCACCTTTATTGCGCTGCGCATTCAGATGACGGCGCTGCCGCAGCTGGTCGCGGCGTTTCACAGCCTCGTCGGCCTCGCGGCGGTTTGCGTCGCGGCTGCGGCGTTCACCTATCCCGAACTCTACGGCATTGGGGCGCGCGGCGCGATCCGCGCCAGCAGCCTGGTCGAGATGGCGCTCGGAATGGCGATCGGTGCGATAACGTTCACCGGCTCGGTCGTCGCCTTCGCCAAGTTACAGGGGCTCGTCAGCGGCAGACCCCTGGTTTTCCCCGGTCAGCATCTGGTCAATGCGGCGCTGGGGGTTCTTCTGATCCTGCTGATCGCGCTGTTTGTGTCAACCGAGGCCGCACCCGCGTTCTGGCTCATTCTCGTTGTCTCGCTCTTGCTGGGCTTTCTGCTGATCGTGCCGATCGGCGGGGCCGACATGCCGGTCGTAATTTCGATGCTGAACTCGTATTCCGGGTGGGCCGCCGCGGGTATCGGTTTCACGCTGTCCAACAGCCTGTTGATCATCACCGGAGCCCTGGTCGGCTCCTCCGGCGCCATCCTCAGCTACATCATGTGCAAAGGCATGAACCGCTCGATCTTCAATGTGATCCTGGGCGGCTTCGGCACCGAGGGCGGTGCGGTGGCGGCGGGAGCCGGGGCGCTCGACCGCTCGGTCAAATCGGGCAGCGCCGAGGATGCTGCCTTTATTCTCAAGAATGCCGGTTCGGTGATCGTCGTCCCGGGCTACGGGATGGCGGTCGCGCAGGCGCAGCACGCGCTGCGCGAGATGGCCGACCTGTTGAAGAAGGATGGGATCAACGTGCGCTATGCGATCCATCCGGTCGCCGGGCGCATGCCGGGGCACATGAATGTGCTGCTCGCCGAAGCCAATGTCCCTTATGACGACGTTTTCGAGCTCGACGAGATCAATCGGGATTTCGCCGCGAGCGATGTCGCTTTTGTCATCGGCGCCAACGACGTGACCAATCCGGCGGCCAAGACCGATCCCGCTTCGCCGATCTACGGGATGCCGATCCTCGATGTCGAGCGCGCCAAGACGGTGCTGTTTGTCAAGCGCTCGATGGCCTCGGGCTATGCCGGCGTCGAAAACGAGCTTTTCTACCGCGACAACACGATGATGCTGTTCGGCGACGCCAAGAAAATGTGCGAGGAAATCGTCAAGGCACTTGAGTAGCGTGCGTCGGGTTTGCCAGGGCCAGCAGCCGATCGATCCCGCGGTGGTCGGCCAGGACGGCCGTCTTCTCGGGCGTCGTCAGGCTGGCCAGCGCGCCGTCGAGCGTCTCCTCTTCGTCGAGCTTTGCGAGGCCGACGAGGAGCACTGCGTCGGGCGGATCGTGGCGGGCGCGGTGTTCCTCCGGGACCATCCGGCGATGCGCCTCCAGCAGCACGGGATCCTCGAGGAGCCGTCGGATATTGTCGGCGTCCGCCGCATACTCGCCGGCGAGCAGGCCGCGCAGTTCGGCAGCCCGGGCGAGAACCGTGGGCGGGCGGTATTCCTCGGGTGTCCGAAGCAACCCCGCACGGAGCAGCAACTGCCCGAGCCGTCGCTTGGCGGTAGCCGAGGCGAGCGGAATTGCGAGAGTCATCCCGAGCACAACCGGCAGCATCCATAAGAACAGCGGCGGCGCGATGAGGTAGGAGGCCCCGGCGAGTACCAGCCCGAAACCCGTATGGCCTGCATAGCGGCGCGCGATGTCGCCGAACCGAATGCCTCCGTCCTCGCGCCGTTGCGGGCGCCAATCGCTGTCGCGCCCAAGCAGGATCGAAATGACTGCCGCCGACTGTACGAGCATCGTCACCGGCGCCAGCAGCCCCGCCACGATCGTCTCCAAGAGGAGGCCGGCGAACGCCCGAGTGGCGCCGCCGCAGCTGCGCCGGGTGGTCGGGTCTGCGACGAGCGCCACAAAGCCGAACAGCTTCGGTATGATGAGGATCCCCATCGTGCCGACGAACACCCACATTGAACGGACCGGGTCCTGTATCGGCCATTGCGGAAAAAGCGTCGGCCCGGCGGGGAAATAATCCGGCGGCACAAATCGCCCCTGCAACGCGATCAGGAGGCCGATGACGAGGAAGGCGAGCCACATCGGCGCCGTGACATAGCAGCCGATCCCGGTCATTAGATGAAGCCGGCTGACCCAGTGCAGCCCGCGCGCGGGCAAGACCGCCGCATGCTGCAGATTGCCCTGGCACCAGCGTCGGTCGCGGACCAGAAGGTCGGAGAGCGACGGCGGGCTCTCCTCATAGCTGCCGGCGAGTCCCGGCACCATGTGGACCGCCCAGCCGCCTCGGCGGATAAGCGCAGCCTCGACGAAGTCGTGGCTGAGAATGTATCCGCCGAACGGTTTGCGCCCGGCGAGGCACGGCAGGCCCCCCTGCTCCGCGAACGCGCGCGTGCGGATCACCGCATTATGACCCCAGTAGTTAGCCTCGGCGCCGTGCCACCAGGCGATGCCGTGGGCGATCAGGGGGCCGTAGACGCGCCCGGCGAATTGCTGCATCCGGGCGAATAGCGTCGCGCCGTTGATGATAATCGGGAAGGTCTGGATCAATCCGACATCGGGGTGACGTTCCATTGCGGAGGTAAGCCGCACGATCGCCTCGCCGCCCATCAGGCTGTCGGCGTCGAGGATGATCATCTGCTCGTACGCGCCGCCAAACCGGCCGACCCATTCGGCGATGTTGCCCGCCTTACGCTGCGTATTTTGGCGGCGGCGACGGTAAAACAGGTGATCGGCTCCGCCGAGGCGCTCGCGCAAAGCGAGAAAGCCGGACTCTTCGGCAATCCAGACGTTCGGATCGGTCGTGTCGCTCAAGATGAAGAAGTCGAAATGCGCCAGCGCTCCTG
>JAFMSA010000791.1 GCA_017353855.1 Alphaproteobacteria bacterium | reverse complement strand
GTCGTTGAGACGGCTCGTGGCGCCGAGGATGCCGTACAATACCTCGGCCTGGATGCCGTCGCGGTCCTGGTCCTTGAGCCGCATTTCGGGGTCGGTCATGCGGCGAATACCGTTCTTGCCGTCCTCGTAGATCCCTTCGGACGCCATCCGGTCGGAGCGGTGAATCTTACCAGGCTCGTAAAGGCGGCCAGCCGAACCCATCCCGTTCATCAACCCGAACGAAGCGCCGCTTTTGGTGACCCATTCCTTGCCCCTGTCCCCGTCGGTCACATAGGGCATGCGCTCGCGCAGCGCGGCCGAGGCATTGGCGGCGAACAGATCGGGCGGCAGCCAGATAAGATCGATGTGGCAATCGGCTGAAATTACGTCGTATTTCATTTTCTACCCTCCGTGCGAGCCTGCCATCAGCATGACTCGCACGCGCCTCCTGTGCGAGGTGAAATTTTTTGATGAGCGGACGGAAAGGGCCGATGAAACAAGCACGAGCGAGCAGGCCGTTATCGGATGTGACGGTGATCGATTTCGGCCAGATCTTTCAGGGTCCCTATGCCAGCCTGTTGATGGCCAAAGCCGGTGCGTTCGTGGTCAAGGTCGAGCCCCCGCGCGGCGAGCCGGGGCGCCGACGTGCAGAGGCCGGCAAGAGTGCCACCTTGCCGTTCGCGATGCTGAACCAGAACAAGCATGCGATCACACTTAACCTGAAGCACGAGCGCGGCCGGGCGCTGCTCGAAGAGATGGTCAGACGCACCGATGTACTGCTCGAGAATTTCTCCCCCGGCACGATGGACGATCTCGGCGTCGGCTGGAGCCGGCTGCGCGAGGTCAACCCGCGCCTGATCTATGCGACCGGCACCGGCTTTGGGATCAGCGGCCCCGACCGCGACAACCTGGCGATGGACATGACGATCCAGGCTGCCTCGGGGATCATGAGTGTCACCGGCTTCCCGGGCGGACCTCCCGTCAAAGCCGGCCCGACGCTGGTTGATTTCATGGGTGGCATTCACCTTTACGCGGGCATTGTGACGGCGCTTTACGACCGGGACCGCAGCGGGGTCGGCCGCCTCGTTGAGGTTGCGATGCAGGAAGCGGTCTGGTCGAGCCTGGCAGCGAGCTACGACTATCACTACCGCACGGGCGAGGTCCCTCCACGTACCGGCAACCGACAATCCGGACTCAACAGCGCGCCCTACAATGTCTTCCAGAGCGCCGACGGCCATGTGGCAATCCATGTCGTAACCGAGAAGCACTGGCAGAATTTGTTGAAGGCGATGGGCCGTGAGGAACTGAAGGACGATCCTCGCTTTGCGACCAACGCCGCGCGGGTTGCCCATATGGACGAGACCGATGCGCTCGTCGAAGCCTGGACGCGGACCCTCCCCAAGATGGAGGTGTTCGCGCGCACCAGATCCTATCGTATCCCTTGCGCGCCAGTGCGCACCGCCCCGGAGGTCATGAATGACCCGCACATGCATGCGCGCGGCATGCTGCAGCGCATCGAACATCCCGAGCTGGGAGAAATCGTGGTCCCGACCACGCCGCTGCGCTTACACGGCACCGACAAGGTCGCCGCCGTCCCGAGCCCGACGATCGGCCAGCACAATACCGAGATCTATGGCGGCTGGCTCGGCCTGTCGAACACCGAAATCGCACAGCTGCAGGAGACCGGCGTCATCTAAATTACGCGGCCGCCTCAGCTTCGGATACCGACGGCGCCCTCTCGTCATCGCGAGAGCTATTCCCGCAGCGGGTACCGGCTTTGGCCGATGCGGCAGCGAGGAAGGCGCGCGGCCAATATCAACAATCCGGGCTGACTATCAAAGGGCCTGGTGATAATCATCGGGCATGGTGAGGGTCGTCGCGCTCCTCGGCGAGGACAAGAATCCGGAGGCCGAGCTTCTCGAGCGTCTTTATTGCGCTTTCCGATCCGGTCCAGCGGACGATCCTGGAACGGCTCGGCGAGAAATCACGGCTCGTTTCCGAACTGGCGGCCCCTTTCGACATATCGCTACAGGCGGTTTCCCGGCACATCCAAGTACCGGTCCGGGCCGGCCTCGTTCATCAGAAGCGGACCGGGCGCATCAGCCGTTGCAGCCTAGTTGCCGGGCCGATCTTCTCGGCCGCGGTGTGGATCAACAGTACAGCAACTGTTGGCAAGAGCAGTTCGACGCGCTTGCGGCAACGCCGGCGAGCGCCGGCCGGCATGGCTCCGTGTGTCGACACTGAATGACCAAGGGAGCTCGGAATGGAAATCCATCGCGTCGTTTCCGGAGATCCGGATCGAAGAGCGCAGAGCCTCGCTTGCCAGAGAAAAACAACTCCTGCAAGTGCGCGACGGGCTCAGCCGCAAGGCTCGGATGGGTGCGCATCCATCAGGAATACGTTTTTGAAGGCGAAG
>JAFMSA010000014.1 GCA_017353855.1 Alphaproteobacteria bacterium | reverse complement strand
CGCAATCGGCCAGAGCCCGGTGGATGCCTTGCGCCATCAGGTCGATCGGGCTCATGTCGTGCGCGACGGCGCCGAGATCGGATTCGGCGACACCGGCGATCGCGGCCGCGCCGCGCTGCAGTCCCTCCATCACGCCCCCTCGAGCGGTGTGAAGACGGGGTGGGGCGGCTCGTCGCCGCCGGGACGGTGGACCCGAAACCTGACGCGCATGCCGATCTTGACCGCCTCGGGCCGGATATCCTCAACCCGGCTCATCAGCCGGAAGCCTTCATCGCAATCGATGAGCGCAACGTTGTAGGACACGCCTTCACGCGGATGCACGACAGTCGTCGCATAAACCGTACCGAGCCCGGCGCTGACCCGCCATTCGAGGCGATCACTGCCGGTAAACGGGCAGATGACCCGCGGATAAAAGACCGCTTTGCCCGCTCCCGGGCTCCACTGGTAGGCCAGCTCGCCCTTTTCCAGGTGGGCCTGATAGACTGCCAGAGGTGAGTCCGCCATCCGCTCCATCGCCGGTGTTGTTCCGTGGGTCGGCCATTCTGGCGGCTCACGGGTGAGGCGGCAAGGGGCGGCTCATGGCCTCTCAATCGAATGAGTGATGTTTTTGGAAGCAAGCCGGAGATAGCGATGAGGATGATCCTTGCCGGAGACGTTAATCTGATGAACGTCACCGATCCGGCCATCCCGTTTGCCGTCGTGGCGAGTGAATTCCGCGCGGCCGAGATTGTGTTCTGCAACCTCGAATGCTGTCTCTATCAGCCGCCGAATGGACATTCTTTCGAAAACGAAGGCTTTTTCGCGGATCCCCGCGTGGCCGGCAGCACGTTGAAATCGGCCGGCGTGCGAGCGGTCGGAATTGCGAACAACGTGAATTATGGTGAGGCCGCGATCACCGCGTCGATTGCGCGGCTCGATCAGCTCGGTATCGGCCATACCGGTGCCGGACCGAACCGCGCGGCAGCGCGCGCTGCGGTGATCGTCGAGCGGGGCGGAGTGCGATTCGGCTTTCTGCAGCGCAGCTCGGTCTATTGGCCAACCAATCACGAGGCCGGCGACAACGCCGCCGGTATCGCGGTGATCCGGGGGCACACCGCTTACCAAATCCCGATGCATGGCGGGCGGCCGCGCGCGAACCGGCCAGGTCTGCCGCCGCGCATCATCACCTGGGCGGACGAGCAATATTTGCGGTGGTTCGCCGACGATATTGCTGCGCTGCGCAAGCGGGCCGATATCGTTGTTGCGTCGTGTCATTGGGGGGTGAACCGGGAAGTCCTTCAGTACATGACCGAGATCGGGCACGCGGCGATCGACGCCGGCGCCGATATCGTGATTGGCCATGGGCCCCACTATTCGCTGCCGATCGAGCTCTATCGGGGAAAGCTGATCTTCTACGGGCTTGGCAGTTTTTCGTTCCACACCGGACATGGGGGGCACAAGCATGGCGACTGGCTTGGCATGATGGCGACGGTCGAATGCAGTCGGGCGGGGATCGCGAGGGCCGCTTTCCGGTTTGTCCGGCACGATGATAGCAATCGCACGGTTTTGCGCACGCCCGCCGAGGAAGGCCCGGCATTTGACCAGGTCGCGCAGGAAAGCGCCGGTTTCGGCACTCGGCTGCGCGCGCAGGATGATGAGGTGGCGATCGACCTCGGGACTTGACGCCAGGTGGCCGGTGGCGGTTTAGATCCTGGTTGGTTTGCCCCGTGTCCAACCGGTAAGGGAAAGTGATGCCCAAAGTCACCTATGTTCATCCAGACGGGGCGCGTGAAGTGCTCGATGTCCCGCTCGGGACCAGCGTTATGCGCGCAGCCGTCACAAACGGGCTCGACGGTATCGTCGCCGAATGTGGTGGCGAGATGATGTGCGCGACATGCCATGTCTATGTGGAAGCGGACCAGCTCGATCGGACACCGCCTCAGTCGGATGATGAGAAGGCAATGCTTGAATTCACCGCGAGCGAGCGTAAACCCAACAGCCGCCTGAGCTGCCAATTGGTCGCGACGCCGGAGTTCGAGGGACTGGTCGTCTACCTCCCCGAGACGCAGGTCTGATGGCGGATCGGGTCGTTGCGGTCGTCGGCTCGGGTCAGGCCGGTTTCCAGGTTGCGGCGTCGTTACATCAGGAGGGGTTCGCCGGTCGCGTCGTGCTGATCGGCGACGAACCGGTGCCGCCGTATCAGCGGCCGCCGCTTTCGAAGACTTACCTGGCCGGTGAGGCGGGTGTCGACGAGTTGTGGCTGCGACCCTCCGAGTTTTACGCCAAACAGCACATCGAGCTCGTCTGCGGCGATGCCGTGACCGGAATCGATCGCGTGGAGCGCCGCCTCAGTCTGGCCTCGGGTCTCCAGATGTCCTGGGATCATCTCGTCTTCGCCACCGGTGCGCGGTATCGGCCGCTTCGCGTGCCGGGATCCGAGCTCGATGGCGTGCTACCCTTGCGCACGCTGGCCGACGCCAACACTCTTCGGCAGCGACTGAATGAGGCCCGCGACGTCGTTGTCGTTGGCGCAGGCTTCATTGGCCTTGAATTTGCCTCGGTCGCGATGGCCCGGGGCGCAAATGTCCACATACTCGAGATCACCCATCACCCGATGGGCCGTGTGGTGTCGCAGACCGTCGCCCGTTTTTTCACTGAAGCGCATATCCGTTGGGGGGCTGAATTCTCACTGGGCACCGGAGTAGCCCGGATCCTCGGCGAAGGCGGTCGGGTTGCCGCGGTCGAAACGACCGATGGAAGGCGCTTGTCCGCTGACCTCGTGCTGATCTGTATCGGAGTTATTCCCAATACCGAGCTCGCCGGTGCGGCCGGTCTCCCTGTCGACAACGGCATCGTCGTCGACGAGCATCTCGTCACGAGCGATCCGGCGATCTTCGCGATTGGCGATTGTGCCAATTTTCCAACTCCTTTTGCCGGTGGCCGGGTCCGTCTCGAATCGGTGCAGAATGCGGTCGACCAGGGCCGGTGCGTCGCCGCGCGTCTCGCCGGACGGCCGGAGCCTTACGAGAAAGTGCCCTGGTTCTGGAGCGACCAGGGCGATCTCAAATTGCAGATAGCCGGTATCACCGTGGGTCACGATCAATCCGTCGTCCGCGGCGAGCCCGCCAGCCGCAGTTTTTCGGTCTTCTGTTACAGAGCCGGCCGTTTGATAGGCGTCGAATCCGTCAACCGGACGTCTGACCATGTCGCGGCACGTAGAATGCTGGCCGGCGAGCCCCGGCTGGCACCGGAGCAGGCTGCCGACCTCGATTACGATTTGCGCGCCCACATTCGCGGATCCGCGAGGCATTAAAGAAAAGTGGCGGGTTCGATGCGAGACTGGAAGCCTGACCCAAGACATGCGTGCGCATGGCGCAGGTATTGGGAGCTGAGGAAGTCGCGTTTACCGTGGAAGGCATTAGCAATACGTAATAAATGCCGAGCTTCATCGCCTGCTCCAGTGACCGATCAGTAAGAACCGGCAATGCGCCCTGATGCGGAGCGGCATGTCTACAACGTCTGACTCCGCGAAAGTCTGTAGGGTCTCGCAGATTTCTGACTCGCAGACTGACAGTCTGACAGAAGATTGCTTCTGGGGCCTCGCTGCACATTGCGCCGCCGAGCCCGCAAACGAAATCACCACGGAGAAGAAGGGGCACAGGACAGAGGGGCTGCGCAAAGCCAACCGTGTCCCGCAGTCCCCGGCAACCCGGCCCGCGAAGGGCATAGCAGCTGGGCATCTCCAAGGATCAGGCGCTCGCGCAGGTACCGGCGATCGCCGGCTTGCACTCGCAAGGCCGGGGAAATTAACGGGCCTCGCGGCCGAACGGCCGATCTTCAAGGGTGCCGCCATTCTCGGCTGAAGCGCCGCCGGCGCATTCGAACGGCATGCTTGAGGAATGGCTCCCGGTTTCCGGCGGCGAGGCTCGTTCCACTCGCGAGAACAGGCTGGTCGTCTCTATAAAATCCCGCAGCAAACGCGACGCAGGGAAGGCGCGATCGTCGATGTGCCATTGGCACTGCGGCTCTTCAACCGCTGACGAGGAAGAGCTTCGGCGAAAGGCGCGGCGGCACGGACGGATGCCGCGTAACGGAGGAAGCGCGTGCTATCGAACCTTGCCGTCCCCGCTTGCGAGGCATCTCGCGTACGTCACACGAATGTGGTAGGCATGACCGGCGTTTTCGTAGTGGTCAGGATTATCGGTGCCTCGCCGGTTGATAGCAAGCGCGCCGGCATTGTCGGCGACGGAGATGTTCCCGCACCGACTCCGGCGGGGTTTTCGGGAGCGGTAAGTCCCCGGGGTGAAGAAGGCCAAACATGGCTGATGTTGCATGATTCCATGTTAACTGGACTGTGAGCGGTGCGAGATTAATCAGGGAGAGGGCAGTGGCCGAGAAGCCGTTCATTATTGCTCTGGAGGAGCATTACTTCGATCCGGAAGTCAAAGAGCACATAACCGGGTTGGATGCCACCAATGCGCCGCGCATCGTTGAGCGCCTCGACGATTTAGGGGAGCTGCGGCTGAGAGAAATGGACGAGGCGGGAATCGACCTGCAGGTGCTGTCGCTCGCCAACCCCGGACTGCAGAAGCTCGATGCCGAGACAGCTGTTCCGCTGGCACGCCGAGCCAATGATCGCCTGAACGAGGCGGTTAGTGCACATCCCGACCGTTTTGCTGCTTTTGCCGCACTTCCTACGCCCGATCCCAAAGCGGCGGCCGACGAGCTCGAGCGGACGGTCACGCGCTACGGCTTCAGGGGCGCCTTGGTGAACGGGTTGACCAATGGGCTTTTCCTTGACGACAAGCGCTTCTGGCCGATCTTCGAGCGGGCGGAAGCGCTCGACGTCCCGCTATACATGCACCCTTCGATACCGCATCCGGCGGTAATCGACGTTTATTACAAGGATTATATCGCGCAACACCCCTCGCTGTTGCGCGCCGCCTGGGGTTTCACGGTCGAGACCGCGACGCAGGGCGTACGCCTCGTGTTGAGCGGCGTGTTCGACGCCTATCCCCGTCTAAAGATTATTCTGGGCCATCTTGGCGAAGGCCTACCCTTTTACCTCTGGCGCATCAGTATGGGACTGGCGCGCGACGGCAGGGGGGGTAAATCTTTCCGCGATGTTTTCTGCGACCACTTCTACATAACGACGAGCGGATTCTTTTCCGATGCGGCCTTGCTGTGCTGCATGATGGAATTGGGAATCGATCGAATTCTGTTCTCGGTCGACTACCCGTTCGTCGATAACCCGCCCGGGACCAAATGGACGCAGACGCTGCCGCTATGCGCCGAGGACAAGGAGAAGCTGTTAAACGGCAACGCGAAACGGCTGTTGAAGATTGGCGGTTAGCGGGATCTTCACCGCTATGCAGCCATCCTCGCCGCTGCCCGTTCGCCGCCGATGCAGTCCTGCATCCATGAGGTCCCACAGTTTGTGGGAACGCGACGCACCCTTCTCTGACCGAGAACGCGCTTCGTTCTGCAGCCTGGGCCGCCGCTCCTGCTGACCTCGTCCGAGCTATCCTCAGCCTGTCATTAGTGACTGCTCCGCGGCTTCTTGCGTTGCAAGCGGCAGGTACCACTTCTGATCTCGGTTTTCGAGCCGCCCGGCTCGGCGGTGCCGCTGCAGCGCAATGCCGAGGTGGTTTGGCCTGACCGTCATTCCGAGCTCCCGCGTAAGGTAGCTCATGACTTCGTTGGCTGTTGCGCCCTCGCCATATGCCTGGACTGCTTTCAAGGTTGCGTCGCTGAGCGACACGTCCGGGGCCGGCCGGCCGCCCCGGGCCCGCCGCTGACTCCTTGCAGCCGCGGCCGGTGCAGTTCTTACCGGGCGTCCTCGGCGTCTCTCGGCCGTGTCTGCTTTCCCGCCGAAGCGCGTCAGAACGCGCTCGGTGATCTCCAGCTCATTGAGCTGATCGGCGAGCCTTGTGCGCTCGACATCAAGCCGCGCCAGCCTGTCGGAGATGCGCTGCTTTTCCCGTCCGATTTCGTCCGCTGTAGCCATCGCTTTTCTCCCTCCTCGTCTCCCCAATACCCACCGTGACAATACTGAATGGCATGCTTCGATAAATAGAGGAATTGACGCATCGAAAAAAGACCGTGAGCCCGAATTTGTTGCGCTTTAATGGCGGTTGACGGCCTGGCGTAGTGTCGCAATCCGGCTGCTGTCGCCCGCTGAAAGAACTGATGTCGTTGCGTTGTCGGAGAGTTCGGTCGGTTTCACGATCTGGGATTTACACGCGCTTGGGCGCCTGTCCCGACTGGAACGGCGTTGACGCTCAGCGGTGCATTCGCTCCGTTTTGGCCCTCCGATTCCCGCGCGCCGAGAGTACCGGCGAATCGCTGTGCACCTGCAGCACAGCACTGTGTCGGTCACGCCTGATCATTCACTCCGCGCAATGACCCGGCAGGCGATGCTGTTGTCGACGCAGGCCTCGTAGCCAACGGGCTGGCGAAGGAAGCCGCTGGAAACGAGACTTTCCCTGAGGCGATTGAAGCCATCCTCAGGAAGCACAGGGTCCGCTCCCCAAACCCGCTGCGCCTGATAGCGTGCCAGCGCCCGGGCCAGCAAATGACGATCGAGCGTCGGGAAGAACGAAGTGATGGCCGCAGCGATCTCCGGTGCAGACTGCGCATGGATCCACTGTTGCGTCCGGTGGATTGCTCTGACGAGGCGCAGGAGTGGTTCAGGATCGCGGACCAGCCGATCTCGCGTCGTTACAAAGGCTGTGTAAGTGGTCCGACCGCGCGCGCTCGCCGCATCCCATAGGTGGCCAATTCGCGAGGCCAGCGCCTCCTCGACAAATGGTTCAAAAAGCTGCGCGGCATCGAGGCGCTTCTCGCGCAATGCGCTCACATTATCAGCCATACTGCAATCGGAAATCCTATCGAGCCGTTTCACATCTATTCCCGCCTGCCGCAAATCCGCCTGCAGGCACAGCCAGGGAGTGGGCACTTCGCTGACCGTGGCAAAGCGCATCGAAGCAAGATCCGCAAGCCGGAAATCCGGATTGGGGCGCTGGCCGACGATCGAGAAAGGGTCGCGGCAGACAATTTCTGCTATGCAGACAAGCGCCGAACCCGGATTGTCGTCATGGTGCTTCATGACCCGCATCGGCCCGGCCCAGAGGACGTCGACTGTGCCGTCGAGCAAGGCTTGCTCGGCAAGCCCGATACCTGGTGACGGCAGGAGGTC
The DNA here is from genome assembly GCA_017353855.1 of Alphaproteobacteria bacterium. GTDB lineage: Bacteria > Pseudomonadota > Alphaproteobacteria > ATCC43930 > CGMCC-115725 > AP-15. Next base: position 11,414 of record JAFMSA010000014.1, on the reverse strand, counting down.
GACTGCGAGCCCTTCGGCGAAATAGGCGCCGATCGCATGCGCTGCGTAAAACGGCGCGTAAAGCACGAACCGGTGGTTCTCTAGGAGGCGTAGGCGCAATCGCAGCTCCGGGCAAAAAAGGCCCCCGCCGGGTCAGGGCGGGGGCCGACTGGATGGACAGGAGACGTTAGAGAATGCCGTCCCGCGTCAGTGCTTCGACCTCCGCAGCGTCAATCCCGAGCCACTCGCTCAGGATCTCCGCATTGTGCTGTCCCAGAATCGGGGCAGGCAGCAACCGAGGCGGCGCGCCGTCCACCCGAACGGGCCAGCCCGGCATCTTGAAGTCGCCATGCTGCGGGTGGCGCATGATCTGCATGATGCCCCGCTCTTCCATATTTGGGTCGGTGTGCAGCTCCATCGTGTCGAAGACGGCGCCCGCGGGCACCCCGACGCCGCTGACGAGGCGCATTGCCTCTTCTTTGGTGTGTCGCCGGGTCCACTCGCTGACGATCGCGTCAACCTCGGCCTCGTGCTCCAGGCGCGCCTGGCCGGTATCATAACGCGGGTCGCCGATGAGGTCTTCACGTCCGATCAGTTTCAGCAGACGCCGCCAGTGCTCCGGATTGGCGCGGCTGGTCGTCAGGTAGACGTAATCATTGGGTCCGCCGGGCCTGCAAGGATAGAGCCCCGAGGGAGCGTTGTTGCCCCCGACACTCTTGCCGCCGCGACGCGGTGCTGCTTTGCCGAGGCGAGCCTGGGTCGAGAAGCAAGTGCGCATGTAGTGGACCATGGCGTCCTGCATCGCGATTTGCAGGCGCCTGCCTTGGCCTGTGATCTGGCGCCTGTAGAGCGCACCGAGCAACGTAATGGCCATCAGCATCCCGGTTCCAGTGTCGCCAAAGGACGGGCCGGGCTTCACCGGCGGGCGCCCGGGTTCCCCGGTAACGCTGATAGGACCGCCGGCTGCTTGTGCGATCATGTCGAAGGCGAGCCCGTTCTGATACGGGCTGCCCTCACCGAAGCCTTTGACCTGACAGTAGATGATCCCCGGATTGATCTCCCGCACAACCTCGTAGCCGAGCCCCAGCCGCTCGATCGTGCCGGGCGCCATATTCTCGACGGTAACATCGGCTTTCTTGAGCATCTCCTTGACGATCTCGAGGCCGCGCGGCGACTTCAGGTTGATTGTCACGGATTTCTTGTTGGCGTTGAACATGAAGAAATAGTAGGGATCGTTATCCGGCCGCCCGGGCTGCAGCCGACGTCCGGGATCGCCCGTCTTCGGGTTCTCCACCTTGACGACTTCGGCTCCCATCCAGGCCAGCGTCTCGGTGCAGGATGTGCCGGCTTCGAACTGCGTGAAGTCGACAACCCGAATACCCTGCAAAAGGTCCAAATCAATCGGGTTTACCGCCATTGCCTGCGACTCCTGCTCTGCGGTTATTCGCGCCACGATAACGCAGTCGACGAGGCGAGGGAAATCGCAATGAAGGGGATCAGTGGAATTCCAGACCGCGACGGTCAGCGCCGAGGCGGGTGCGTGCGCACGAAATCCTCGTTGACATCCGCACCCCAGCCGGGGCCGGTCGGGATCAGCAAATCGCCGTCCTCGATGACCGGTGGGGCCGTCACGATGGCGTCTTTCCAAAGGATGTCGTCGATGTCGATTTCCATGATCCGGAAATTCGGGACGGCGGCGCACAGATGCGCGCTGATCAGCGAACCGAGATGCCCATTAAAATTGTGGGGTGCGACGTTGACTTCGAAGGCGTCGGCCATAGCAGCGATCTTTGCCGACTCCAGGATTCCGTTCCACGCCACGTCAATAATGGCAGCATCGACCGCCTGATGCTCGAAGAACGGGCGGTACTGACGGCGGCCGTAGAGCGACTCGCATGAGGCGATCGGCACCCGCGCCGAGCGGCGTATCAGCGCGAGTGCAGTCGGATCATAAGTGTCGATTTCCAGCCAAGTGAGGTCCAACGGCTCGAGCGCGCGCGCCAGCCTGATGTAGCCGTCGGTTTTGTAGTTGAAGTTGGTATCGAGGTGGAGCCCGATATGGGGCCCGGCGCCCTGGCGAAGCGCTTCGAGCTGTTGAACCGCCGCCTCGACGATGCGGCTGTCTATATTAAGCTCGGGGTAACCGGGAGCAGCGTTGGTGCCGGGCCCGTGAATATAGGGGCGCTCGCCGTCAAAGCGGATCACATTGGTTTTTAGCCCCTTGAAACCACGCCGCGCGACCTCTTCACCCAGCTGCACCAAGTCACGGAGCGAACGCACCGGATCGGCACCCGTCCATTCCTTGATCCGTTCGGCATAGCGAGCGCGGTAAGTGCCGCAGTGGGACCAGTAGAGCTGCAGCCGGTCGCGCACCGGACCGCCGAGCATCTCGTACACTGGCACACCCAGTGCCTTGGCCTTTATATCGACAAGCGCGTTCTCGATCGCGCCGATCGCCTGCTGATTGATGCCGCCCGGTGCCTGCCGCGTAGCCGCATAAAGAAAGGCGCTGATCCGCTCGACGGGCCGCGGGTCCTGCCCGATCAAAAAGCGTTCGGCGAGCTTATGAATGACTCCGGTCAGGCCCTGCGCTCCGTATCCCTCCATATATTCCGCCCAGCCGACGACCCCGTCGTCAGTGATGATCTTGAGGAACGAATTGACGCGCCAACCGGCGTCACAATGCAGGTCTTCGACTTTGACGATCTTCATCGGTGTTCCCTTGAGAAACTCGCGCGCTGTCGTTCCAAGATTTGGTCGTCCGAGCTGCGAGCAGCAGGACGGTCATGCGTAGGTTTGAGAGCCGCCCTGCGGCGCTCCTCAGAATGTAAGAAGAAAGACCGTCGGGAGGTGCAATTCCCGCCCACCCTCATGGAGGGTCGGCTCGTTCCGCAACCCCCCGGCGTCGCGCTTGCTGCGGCCCCGGAGGCCAGGCCGCGACATACAATTAACCGATCCATCCGCTAACGGTCGTCCCTATCCGTCGATATGCTGCCGGCAGATTGTACCGGCGCGGGCTCAGGATGCTGAAATACCAGCGGGTGTTCGCAAGGCGCCCCTATAACTGCGCCACACCGGCCCGCGCACAGTCTTCATCTTGTTGCGAGGTACCCCCACCAACGCCACAGGCACCCTCGATCACTCCGTTACGGATAATCGGAACGGCACCTTGGCCCATGATCATGTGGCCGCCGGAGGCTGCAGCAATCCCGCGAGGGGTCGGCTGGTCAGCACGCTCGCTCAGTTCGCCGCTCGGACGGCCGAACGCCGCCGACGTGACGGCTTTGCCCTCGCTGCCGTAAACGCTTGCCCAGATGGCATTGTCCATGCGCTGAAGAGCAATGAGCCGGCCGCCGCTGTCGCAGACCGCGGCGCTAATCCTGATATTGAGCTCCTGCGCCTTGGCCAAGGCGCCTCGAATGATCCGATTGGCTTCTTCCAGCGTTAATCCCATTGATCTGCTCCTTGTACTGGACTGTGAGACGGGAGAGGTGTGGTTTCTCCGGGGCGCTTTTTGCCTGGGGTCTTTGGAGCGGGTGTGGCAATTCGAATTCCCGACCTAGCCCCGCCACCCGCCCGAGGGATCTGCCCCAAGGGGGTGCGGCAACCCGACGTGATACCTTACCGTGCTGAGCTTGCCCAGAAATCGGCTCGCGCGCTCGCACCGGATATTGCCGCACATGACCCGAAGAAGATCTCGATGTCGCCCACATAATGGCGGCATACCGAACGCAAGCAGTGCGGCGGCCGTTCTCCGAATCTTGCGGGGCCGCGCCTGGCTGCATCCCGGCCGCATGAGGCGTGCCGATGCAGACCGAAGGGGTGGCCTCAGGCATCCAGCCATCACCGATCATCGCGCTGCCAGGCTGGCCTCCAGATATCGACGAAAATGGTCGAGATCGGGGGTCGGTTTGCCTGCCACCTTGGCAGCCTCGTCCCACCGGCGCAGCCGCACTGCCTGTGCAGCGTAAGGCAGGCCGATGAACTCGGTGGCCCGCTCGCGGGTGAAGGGGCCGCCCTGCAATTCGAGGCTGCGGACCGAAGCAGGCGACAGTGTCGCGTAATAGGCGGGATCCGTCGCCGTCAGATACCGCTTTGCACGGACGTGCTGCCGCACCGGCTCGACCACCGCCTCACCGAACCATCGCGAGAGCCATCTCCATCCGAGTAGCTCGTGGCGGTCGTCGACGCCTCGCGCGGCCGTATCGCCAAGGTCGTGGATCAGGTGGCCCACATCGTGCAACAGCGCGGCGGTGATCAGAGCCGGCGCGGCTCCTTTTGCCTCGGCAAGGGCAGCGCATTGCAGCGCGTGCTGCAGCTGCGTCACCCGCTCGCGACCATAGCTATTGCTGCCGCTGCGCCGGAACCGGTCGAAAATCTCGTCAAGCATGTCCACCATCGACCTCCGGCAGAGGCGCCTCCCCGGCCGTCCGCCCCAAGAGTTTTTCTGGGTGAGGGGTGTTTCTAACACGATTCGCGTTACGTCGGCGAGCCCGAGGATTTTGTTGCGATGAAACCAGACACGATGCCGATGAACCGGCGCTTGTCGGCGGGTGCACTGACATGAACACCTCCTTCGCCAGCCGCTGGTGCGCTTGACCAGCGGTGGGAGAGCGCGGAACCGGCACCGGAGGCACGCCCCCCAAAGATCCCGCTGTCGTCGCCGTCGCTCTCAGGAACCGGCTGCACGTTCAATCCATGCACCGGGCCGCGCGACGCAAGCTCGCCGAGACCCCGATCGAAATCCCGGCCTTGAAATCGCCCAGACCAGACGACCACGCGGGTTGGAACAGGGCCTGCCGCCGCCTCGCGCCCCCCATTTGCCGCCGGGCATCGGGTTTCACGGAAGCCGCCGCGCTTGCCTGTTGCGACATCATGAGGGCGGTTCTAGGACACGATGAACAGCCGGGTCTGGAGCGTTATTGGCAGCCGAAAGCCGAGCGCGACTTAATGCTGTATGGCGAATGCTTCCGACACCCGCCTTGTGCTCTCCCTTTCCTCGGCTATCTGGCCTTTGGCGCTCTCCCAACCGTGTACCCGCGCGAAACCTCAGCATAGACAAGATCACAGCACAAAGACCCCACACGTCGATGCGTGATCGCTGTTGAGGAGATTACCGCGTGGCCAAGCCGGTGAGCTGACAGCCAGCACGGCTGCAACAATCATTGTTTCCCAATATTGACTTTATCGACCGTGAAATCGTGCTGATAAGCTTGTCACGCTTCCTGTAGTCTTCCGGCATGAACCGCCAACAGCGTCGACAGGAAATGCGCTCGGTCAGACGGGCGAAGCGATCTGGGGACTTCTCAGGTCCCCCTATCATTGATCTATTTCAGCAGGGTCTCGTTGACCATCGGGCCGGACGGCTACTGCAGGCTCAGGCGGCGTATCGCCAGATTTTGACCATCGATCCCGCCCATGCCGACGCTCACCACAACCTCGGCGCAGCGCTGAATGACCTCGGCCGGCCGGCGGAGGCGGAGACGAGCTTCCGCGAGGCTCTGCGGCTTCGGCCAAATTACCCTGAGGCTCACAACAACCTCGGCATTGCGCTACGTTCTCTCGGCCGGCCAGCGGAGGCGGAGGCGAGCTTTCGTGAGGCTCTGCGGCTTCGAACAAACTATGTTGAGGCTCACAACAACCTCGGCGCTGCGCTGAATGACCTCGGCCGGCTGGCAGAGGCGGAGGCGAGCTACCGCGAGGCGCTGCGGCTTCGGCCAGATTACCCTGAGGCTCACTACAACCTCGGCAATGCGCTGTGTGACCTCGGCCGGCCGGCAGAGGCGGAGGCGAGCTACCGCGAGGCGCTGCGGCTTCAGGCAAATTTCCCTTATGCTCACCACAACCTCGGCAACGCGCTGCGTGACCTCGGCCGGCCGGTGGAGGCGGAGGCGAGCTGTCGCGAGGCCCTACGGCTCCAGCCAAATTTCGCTGAGGCGTACAACAACCTCGGCAATGCGCTGTGTGACCTCGGCCGGGCGGCAGAGGCGGAGGCGAGCTACCGCGAGGCTTTGCGGCTTCGGCCAAATTACCCTGAGGCTCACACAAACCTCGGCAATGCGCTGCGTGACCTCGGCCGGCCGGCAGAGGCGGACGCGAGCATCGAGCGGGCGCTCGCGCTCAAGCCCGATTACGCCGAAGCACTCTATGCACGCGGAACCTCGCTGCATGCCCTCAATCGTTGGGGCGAGAGTATCGCCTGCTTCGAGCGCCTGCTGTCGCTCAAGCCTGACGATCCTGCAACCAAGCTCGCGCTCTGCATGGCGGAGTTGCCGATCCTCTACGCGGACGAAGCCGAGATTGCCGAGCGGCGAGCGAGCTATGCGGCACGCCTCAAATCGCTGGCGGCGCAGGTCGTCGACATGCCCCACGCCGCTGTGCTCGCCGACAAGCTCGGCATCGGGGCGCGCCAGCCATTCTTCCTGCCCTATCAGGGCCGCAACGATCGGGACCTGCAGGCGATCTACGGGGCGCTCGCGTGCCGCGTCATGGCGGATCGCTACCCGCCCGTTGCATTGCCACCGCCGCCGGCGCCCGATGAGCGGGTCCGCGTGGGTATCGTCAGCGGCTATTTCCGCCGGCACGCCACTTGGCGCATCCTGATCCAGGGCTGGCTCGGACAGCTCGACCGCAGCCGGTTCCGCCTCTTCGGTTATCACGTCGGAGCCGAGCGCGATGCGGCAACGGAACGCGCGCGTTCGCTCTGCGACCGGTTCGTGCAGGGGCCGCTGTCGATCGAGCGGTGGCGGCAGGAGATCGCAGCCGATGCGCCGCACGTTCTGATCTATCCCGAGGTTGGGATGCACCCGATCTCGGCGAAGCTCGCCGCCCAGCGGCTTGCCCCCGTGCAATGCAATTCCTGGGGCCATCCGGACACCAGCGGCTTCCCGACCCTCGATTATTTCCTGTCGAGCGACTTGATGGAGCCGTCCGACGCGCAGCAGCATTATTGCGAGAGGCTGATCAGGCTTCCCAATCTCTCTGTCTATTGTGAGCCGATCGAGCCGCCGGTGCTTGCGTCCGAACGAGCCGCGCTCGGAATGCGGCCATCAGCCTGCATCTATTGGTGCGCCCAGTCATTGTTCAAATATCTGCCGCAGCACGATTCCGTCTTTCCCCGCATTGCGCAGGAAGCCGGTGATTGTCAGTTCGTGTTCATCGAATGGCCCGGCGTGACCGATCTGTTTCGCCTTCGGCTCGAGCGCGCCTTCGGGCGATTCGGCTTGCGTGTCGAGGATCACTGCCTGATCCTGCCGCGCCTCGAGCAGGGGCGCTTCCTCGCCGCAACCGGCCTGTCGGACGTGTTTCTCGACAGCATCGGCTGGTCGGGCGGCAACACGACGCTCGACGCACTGGTCTATGATCTGCCGATCGTAACACTGCGCGGAGATCTGATGCGTGGCCGTCACAGCGCCGCAATGCTCGACATGATGGGCATGACCGCAACCGTCTGCGAATCGATCGAGGAATATGTGGTGTTGGCGGTCGGTCTCGCCCGGGACCTTGCCTGGCGGGCGGAGGTCAAACGCATGATCGCCGCCGGCAAGCGCGCGATATACCGTGACCGGATCTGTATCGCGGCGCTAGAGGAGTTTCTCGACCGGGTCGCGCGCGGCGCACAGGCCAAATAAATCGACGTCAAACGGGGCCTAGTGTCAGGACATTATGTCAAGGGACCGAAACGCTAGCGGAGCTGGGCGGCTTGCCGCCGTAGCGCAGCTTATGTTTCGCAGCGTTTTGACGCCTGAGCACGCGGAGGGACGATGGACCGCGAGACGAGCCTTTCTGGAAACTGCGCCGGCGGTGGGATCAGGTGTCTTCGTGATCTTCGGTAACGTATCACGCCGCAGGGTTCGGGCTTCTATACGGGGTCGACGTAAAGTCGCGCACTTGATGCGGTCAGACGGTCGAATGAGCCTATCTGCCGGGCGCTGATGCTGTCGCAAAACGCCGCGCTCAATCTCAGTTCCAGCTTCGGCTATCCGCCGCTGACCGTTATAGACCTGCCGTCGGGAGGCCCCAACTATCCGCTTGCACCCTATTGTGCGTGCGAAACACGAACCCAGCCAAGAAGTCACGCTGATCGGTGCTGTTTTCAACGCTGATGCAGCGTCGGCGGCAGCTGGCGACCCGCAATTGAGCAACCGTCCCCACCGACCGCGACCGCCATTCGAAGTTCCTGAGTTTTCGGGCTATTTCATCCCGGAATTGCCTCTGCACATCAGCGCTGAATTGCGATGCCCTGATAACGACACTCCATCATCATGCCGGTCATCATGTGGTAGAGGTTGTGACAGTGAAACGGCCATCTTCCCGGATTGTCGGCGTCGAACGCGATCCGTACACTACCCTTCATCGGGGTTACGAGAACCGTATCCCGGACGGCGCCGTTGATCGGCTTGCCGTTCACCGCGATCACCTGGAATGCATGCCCATGCAGGTGCATCGGATGCGCCATCATCGAGTGATTGATCAGTTCGATTTCCACTCGCTGGCCCTTCGCCAGCATCAGCGGCGTGATACGCGGCCAAAGTTCACCGTTTAGCGACCAACTGTAGGGCTTCATCCCGCCTGACAGGACAACCCGATGAACCAGGTCCGGCTCCCGAGGCCTCAGTGGTTCCATCGCCGCAAGGCGGGTCTCGAGGGAATTGTCGAGCGGCTGCATCTGGTCGAGGCCGGTTTCCCCGATCCGGGTAACCCGCGCGCCCTGGGTCGCCAGCACGAGGCCGGTGCAGCGGCGCGAACCCTCTAGGCAGGCAAGGATCGGGAACGCACCAGGGGCGGACAGGTCGACGAGAATGTCCAGTCGCTGAGCGATCGCGAGAGGGAAGCGGGACCCGGTGACAGGATGCACCGCATGTCCGTCAACCGCCACTACCTGGCCGGTCAGGCCCCCCAGATCAATCCAGAACTGGCTGGATGAAGCGCCGTTGATCACGCGCAGACGCATACGTCCGCGACGTTCCACGCGCACCACCTCGGGATCGGCAAGGGTGCGGTCGTTGGCGAGGAAAGCGTCATAAGCGATGTCATTGATATCCATCCTCATGCCGGTGGTGCCGTCCATCGACGACATCCCATCCCTATGGCCGGACATCATTCCGCCCATGCCTTTCATGTCGTGCATCATGCCCCGCATGCTCATGGAAGGGGCAGTGGCCGGCGGGCCTACGGCCGGAGCGGCGACGTTCTCGACCTCGCGGGCCATCGCGTGCGCGGCGGAAGGCGTCTGCCCCGTTAGTCCGGCGAGCAGTTCGTCCGGCGGGCGGAAGCTGAAATCGTGGAGCATCAGGATGATTTCCTGACGATCCTCCCGCAATTCGGCCACGTCGTGGACGATCAGGGGCGCAGTCATCAGGCTCTGCTGCTGCAAGCCCTGATGCGAATGCATCCAGTAGGTGCCGGGAATCGGCACGTAGTCATAAGTCTTGGATGAGGCCGGACTGAGCGGGGGCGTCTGCGGCCAGGGGAAACCGTCCTGAGTCCAGGGCGGAAGCTGGCCGTGCCAGTGGATGATCGTGTGGGAGTCGATGTGATTGACGAGAGTGACACCGAAGCGCCCGCCGGGTAGGAGGGTAATTCCAGGCTGCCCGGTTTCGTTTGTCAGCCGGAACACCCTGGCGGCGCGACCGTTCACCTCAAGCGTCCGCGTTCCGGCGGTCAGCCGGTGACCACCCGAGGCTACGCAAGCTGGGCCCGCGGCGCGAACCGGAAGCAGCGGGAGCACGCCCGCAGCGAAGCCGGTTGTGAGTACGGATCGGCGGGAAAAACGATACGACACCTCAGGTCTACCGACAAAGTCCTGACAGATTTGACGTGCCAACGATGGTAGCGATTCTTACTATGGGAATGTCAACCCATTCCCCCTCAGGACCAGGTTCCTCTCCGCTGCTCTCGCGATCTGCCATTCCCGAGGGTTATCGATCCACAGGCGCCGCCGCTCCGACCCGAACGGCACATTCCCAACTCGATCAGCACAATGCGTAGGCGCCTCATTGTCGCCCTCGTCAGGACCCTGCCGAGATGCTCCTGTTGCAATGCGCCCATCCGCAAGATGGCAAGAATTCCCGATTACTGACGTAGTAAGATTAGATATCAAGATTTCGTCCTCCTAATCGGCTGGGCGGGCTTGCACGGCGCAAGCCCCCTCAGCCGGCATCGGCCAAATCGCGCCGGCCGACCAAGGCCGTTGCGCCACGCGCCTCGTTCAGCATCGAACGATAGACCATCGGGCAGACAGCGGACTTTTGCGCCGTGCGGCCGGCCGCAGCTTTGACAGACTCTGGCGGCGCGTTCGAGCGGATACGCTAGCTGATCTCTGGCCAGTGGCTCGGATACAAGCCGCGCATCTCAGACCTGATCGACCTCCCAACCCTGTTGTCCAAGATAGTCAGCTCACCCTTTGCCCAGCAGGCGGTGGCCACGCGCCCAGCCGCGAAGCGGCAGGCAATGGCTGAAGGCCCGATTTTTTTGCTCAGTACGATCGGCGTCGGAGGCAGATAAGAGGTCAGCCTCACGCCGCCCTGACCCGTACGCGTCATATGGATCACTGAGAGGCATCGGCACCTGCAATTGATACGTTGTACTGTTGATATGTTATATCAAAAGCGATAGCTTGGCACGATCGATACTGTGTGGAGCTGTTCCGTGCCCGAAGCTGCGCCAATTCCTGTAACCATGCTGACCGGCTATCTCGGCGCCGGCAAGACGACGCTTCTCAACCGCGTGCTTTCCGAACAGCACGGCCGCAAATACGCGGTAATCGTCAATGAGTTCGGTGAGATCGGCATCGACAACGAGCTGGTCGTCGACGCCGACGAAGAAGTCTTTGAAATGAACAACGGCTGCATTTGCTGCACCGTGCGAGGCGATTTGATCCGCATCATCGGTAACCTGCTGAAGCGCAAGGGTCAGCTGGATGGCATTCTGATCGAGACAACGGGCCTCGCGGACCCGGCACCGGTCGCGCAAACATTCTTTGTCGACGAGGAAGTGCGTGCCAAAGCCAAGCTCGACAGCATCGTCACGGTGGTCGATGCCAAGCATCTTGCGGCCCGACTGGAGGACAGCCACGAGACAGCAGAGCAGATTGCCTTCGCCGACACCATTCTGATCAACAAGATCGATCTCGTTCCGGGCGACGCAATCGCCGAGATAGAGTCGCGCATTCGCGCGCTCAATCCTACGGCTGTTATCCATCGCACCGAACGTTGCCTTATTTCAATTGACGACTTGCTCGATCAGCGGGCCTTCGATCTCGACCGCATTCTCGCGGTTGAGCCCAACTTCCTCGCCGAAGACGACCATCAACATGACGACGCAATCACCAGCGTCGCGCTCAGGCAAGACGGTGCGATCGACATCAACAAATTCAGCCCGTGGATCAGCGCGCTATTGCGGACGCGTGGGCAGGACATTCTGCGCTCGAAAGG
>JAFMSA010000790.1 GCA_017353855.1 Alphaproteobacteria bacterium | reverse complement strand
CAACCGCACCGAAGCCGCCCTTCGCATCGTAGCGCTGGCGCAGCTCGAGCCCTTGGCGCGTCGCAATCGGGAAGAGCACATACATCGGGTCCTGGCTGACGATTGTCGCCAAGGTCCCGCTTGTCGGCGAAACGACATTGCCCTCCGTGACCTCCGTGGCGCTGATCTTGCCATCGATCGGCGCGCGGATCTCGGTATAGCCGAGGTTGATCTGAGCCGTTTGCAACTGCGCCTGTGCACCCGCAATTTGCGCCGCCAGCGATCGCTCCTGCGCTGTCGCGGAATCGACATTCGCCTGCTGGCCGGCGGGAGTTTTCAGCAGGTATTTCGCCCGTTCGAGCGCCAATTCGGCATTGCGGTGCTGCGCCTGGAGCTGCGCGACATTGGCCTGGTTGTAGTCGACTTGCGCCTGAAACGGCGCCCGCTCGAGCTGATAAAGAAGATCACCCTTCTTGGCCTCCGCCCCTTCGACAAACAGCCGCTTTTCAAGAAAAGCCGTGACGCGGGCGACGAGCGACACCCGCCCCACTGACTGGACGCGGCCGATGAACTGATCGGTTTGCGTAATCTGCTGACGCTCGGCGCGCACCACTCCGACCGCAGGCGGCGGCCCGCCCGGCACTGACTGCGCCGCAGCGGCGAGCGGAAATCCGACGAGAACGAGGGCGAAGAGCAGGCGCCTCGTCATTTGCTCTCATCCTCCATCTGCGCCTCCCAAACACCCCGGATCCCCAATCGCCCCGGGACGCCTCCGGAAAGGATGGCGCCATCCTCCAAGCTGAGCGGCGGCCGCCGATGCCCGATCCTGTGCCGCGACGGTGGGTGCGGTTCGCACGGACACGGCGCCGCCATCGAGGGACCGCACCGGCGTTGGGGTCCGCAGCCTGCGCATTCGCGGAGCCGGACGCGTATGCGTTTGCCGGAACCATCCGCACCGCCCGAATGGTTCCGCAACGGGCGTGCTTCGTGCGGGTTCCCGCTCGCAGGGGCCGGGCGCGAGGCGGAGAAGCTTTCGGGACCTGTGACGACGAAAGTCGGGAGGCCGATCCCCCTCACCTGCCACTCCTCGCCCCAAGAGGCATCCTGCCGTTGAATTCGGGTCGTCCGGCACGGCACGAACCCTGCTGCATCGACTCGATTGCGGTTAACGCCGCCGTCGACGAACGCCCGCGAGCGCTATTTCGATCCGTTCTGCCGCGTGCTATGCGTTGCGTCCGAAAGCCTGTGAGGAACGAGGAAACCATGATCCATCACTTATCCATTGCCGCGCGCGATCCCAAACATGCCGCCGGGGTTCTGGCCGAGCTCATGGGTGGCCTCGCAGTTCCGTTTCCGCCCAATCCGGGCAGCTTCTTCGCGCTGCAGCTCGACGACCACGGATCGGGTGTCGAGGTCTATCCGGCGGGAACCGAACTCCGACCAGGTGGCAGCAACGGCGGGAGTTTTGTAAAGGAGCAACGAGCCGAGCGCGGCTTCGGCGCGACCCACTTCGCGCTCAGCGTCGCCACCGACGCCGACACTGTCGAAGCAATAGCGCGCCGCGAGGGCTGGCAATGCTTCCGGTGCGACCGCGGCCCGTTCCATGTGATAGAGGTCTGGATCGAAAACGAGTCGATGGTCGAAATCCTGCCCCCGGAATTCGCACGCGAATACCTCGCCTTCACGCGCCCGGACAAAGTCGCAGCCGCGATGCAGGCAGCCGCGCCGGCGACATCGCGCCGGCATCCGGCATAGGTTCGCGCCGCCGCGGCTCTCGGCCCGCGGCAGTTAAGACGTCTCGGCGGTCGGTTGAAGTGCGGGAGGGCCCCGCTAGGTGGCCGGGCACGGCCCCGGGCTCGCGCGGTCGACATTGTACGAGAGCCGGGTAGCGCCGGTCGCCCGGTGCGGCCGCCGCAACACATGTCGAGCGCGGTCGCAAACGCTCCAGGAGTTCGAACGCTCGGGCAACGACAGCACCCGCCCCTTGTAAATCATTGCGGCTAGACTTGATCGGCTTCACGCCGAAAGGCTGGCGGCGCGCAGACAGATGAAAAAGACAGATGCGGCGAGAAGAGAGCTGGGGGACGAGCTGCGCCGTCGCGACGCCGGTGCCTCTGCAGGATCGGGGTCCCGCTTCAAGACCGGATACTCAGCCGCCTGCGACCGGCCTGGAGGCAGACCAGGCGTTCTACGACGACCTCAGCGGGAAGCGTAATATTTGCCTCCGTCATCGTTGGCGCCTTGACACGCAAGTCGGAAGCCCGTGCGCTCGTCAGTCTTTTGGAGAGCGCGCGCCCGCCCATCGCCCGCCAATTGCGGTCTCTGACGCGGCGGTCTGTCGGAAATCGCTCGCGAGTGTCGAGGAAGCCCAACGGGAGATCGGCGAGTTTCTGGAATTGGCAGCCCTTCGGAGGGCCTCG
>JAFMSA010000202.1 GCA_017353855.1 Alphaproteobacteria bacterium | reverse complement strand
GGCTGCCGACAGGATGGCGCGCAACGCGGCGGCGAAGTTCCGCGGTGATCCTTACCTGCTCGGCTATTTTGTCGATAATGAGTTGTCGTGGGGGCGCTCGTCAGGGGACCCGCATGCGCGGTACGGGCTGGCGATCAATGCGCTCGCCGCCGGACCGGAGAGCCCGGCTAAGTCCGCCTTCGTCGACTATCTGGTCAAGACCTATCGAGAACCGAACCGGCTGGCGCAGACCTGGGGCGTCCCGCTGAGCTCTTGGGACGCGCTGCGCAACGCCGGGCTTTCGCTGCCGCCGGAGGCCCTCCGCAACCCCGCGGTGATCGCCGATCTGTCAGCCTTCACGCGCCGGTTTGCCGAGGCTTATTTTCGCACGGTGGCCGAAGCGCTGCATCGCTACGATCCCCACCACCTCTATCTCGGAAGCCGTTTTGCCTGGCAAACGAATGAAGCCGTCGAGGCCTGCGCCCACTGGTGCGACGTCGTCAGTTTCAATCGCTACGTGCGCTCGCTCGCCGATGATCCCGACGAATGGGCGCGCTTTCACAAGCTCGGTAAACCCGCCTTGATTGGCGAGTTCCATTTCGGATCGGTCGATCGGGGGCTGTTCTGGGACGGGATTGTCGGCGTCGGCCGCGAAAGCGAACGCGGGCCCGCCTATGCCCGTTATCTGCGCAGTGTCGCCGACAATCCGGATCTTGTCGGCGCCCATTGGTTCCAGTACACCGACGAGCCGTTGACCGGCCGCACACTCGATGGCGAGAGCGGACATATCGGTTTTGTCACGGTTGCCGACGTGACGTATCAGGATTTCGCAGCGGCGGCGCGGAAAGCCAATCTGGCGGTGCTCGACGAGCTGAGCCGGATCGGCGGTCGGTGAGAGCGTTACTGCGCGCGGAATTCTTTCCCTCGTCCCGCCAGACCCTGGCGCGGGAGATAAACACCCTTGCTGTCATCTTCGATGACCCGGCCGATCACCCGAGCGCGTCGGCCGTGCCGCCGCAAGATGGACAAAGCGGCGTTGCGGTCTGGTTCGGCAACGAGCACGCAAAATCCGATTCCCATGTTGTACACTTGGTACATCTCCGCGCTGCCGACGGCTCCATACTGTTGGATCAACCGAAAAATCGGCGGTACCGGCGGCAGGTCATCGATCATGAACCCGACCCCCGCTGCGACGCGCGGCAGGTTCAGCAATCCGTCGCCGGTGATGTTGATCAACGCCTTCACGGTCGGGACCTCTTTCAGAATCTCGAGGATCTCCGGGGCGTAGATCAAGGTCGGCCGCAGCAGCTCTTCACCGAGGGACATCCCGAGTTCGGGGAAGATGTGGTCGATCGACAGTTTGCTTTCCGTGAAGAAGACATGCCGGGCCAAAGTCAGGCCGTTACTGTGGATGCCGCTGCTTTCGAGCCCGATAACAATATCGCCGGGCATCAGTCGATCGCCGGTGACGATGCGGTCGAGGGGTACGATCCCTATGGCCGTCCCGACCAGATCAAAACCGCGCATAATGTCTTTGAGGGAGGAGATCTCGCCGCCGGAGATTGAAATCCGGGCCTGCTTGGCGCCTGCCGAGAGTCCGATCGCGATTGCGCCGAGCATGTCGGCGTCGGACTCCTCGAGGCCGATGTAGTCGACCATCGAGATCGGTCGGGCGCCGACGCACAGCAGATCATTGACATTCATCGCAACGCAGTCGATGCCGATCGTATCGTACCGACGCATCATTTGCGCGATGATCGATTTGGACCCGACGCCGTCGGTGCAAATCGCCAGACCGACGCCGCCGATGTCGATCACGTTCGCAAAATAGCCGATATCCAGTTTTACAGCGCCGACCGAACCGGGTGCGGGCCAAGTCTGTTTAATGCTGGCGATAATCTTCCGAAGGCCCGACTGCGTCGCATCGGTGTCGACCCCCGCTCGTTTGTAGAGTTGCTCTCTGGGTTTCATGGCGATGCTCCGGTGACACTGCTGCCATGCGCGATTAGACGCCCGGCGCGTAGCCCGCGTAAACTGACGAATAAGACAACGGCGGAGGATTATCCATGGCGACACCCGAACTGCGCCCGCTCGGCGAAGCGCTCGGCACCGAGGCGATCGGTGTCGACTTGTCGAGACTCGACGATTCGATCTTTGCGTGGATCCAACAGGCCTTCGCAGAGCATCCGGTGCTGGTGTTCCGCAACCAGCATCTGGGCGCCGGCGACGTCGCCGCCTTTGGGCGCCGGTTCGGCGCGCCGCGCATTCACTCGCTCGTCAGCTACCGCCACTCGGCGTATCCGGAAGTGTCGTGGCTGCGCAATGTCGACGATGCCGGCAACATCGATTGGTACGGCGTCAAGCGCGCCACCGACTGGCACACCGATTCGACGTATGAGGAGGTCTTGCCGCTGCTCGCGATGCTGCACGCGCTGGAAGTTCCGGCGACCAGGGGCGGCACAATGTTCGCCGATATGTGCGCCGCCTATGACGCGCTGCCGGAAAGGATGAAAGACCGCCTCGCCGGCCTCGTCGGATTGCACGGCCGTACCGACGGCCCCGCGGGCGCGCGCCTCTACGATCCCGACGAGGAGATGCGCCGAACCGACAAGAAATACGCCGAGCAGCCGCGGCCCGCAGTGATCCGCCACCCCGTCACCGGCCGCCCGATCCTGTTCGTCAATCCGATGCATACGCACGGCTTTGAGGGAATGGAGCGCGCTGCGGCCTGGCAGCTGATTGAAGAGCTCGCAGCGCATGCCACGCAGGAGCGCTTCACCTATTACCATTCCTGGCAAGTCGGCGATTTGCTGATTTGGGACGAGCGCTCGACGATGCACCGCGGCGCCGGCGACTCCCGCCCCGAGGAGCGGCGTGTCATGCTGCGCACGATCGTCTACCCGAACTGAAACGCCCCTTACCCCGGGGCCGCTTCCCGACACAGCCCCCCTCGCCCGGCGAGCGCGGCGAGAAGAAAGGGCCCCGCTAGCGGGAGCGCGATCGGCCGGCCGACCGCCGGGAAAGGTGCGGCGCGTCGAGGCCGACACCGACGAGATGGCCGAATAGCGCAGCGAGCTGCCGGCGGTCTTCTTCGGGCAGTGGCGGCTTCAGGATAGAGGCGATATTCGTACGCAGATGCTCCCGGCTGCCGGTGCCGAACAGCACGACATCCACGCCCGGCTCGTGTCGCACAAAACGGTAGGCCGCATCCGGAATAGTGCTGGCGCCGCCCTCATGGATCATAAAGGCCAGTGGATCCGGGCTTCCGCCAAGCCGATCGGGGACACTTCCCGCCGCGACAAGATCGCGCATCGTGGCCCGCAGCCGTTCGGGTTGCGAAAAGATGTTGCGCACCACGAACATCAGCAGGGTTCCCACCCGGTTCGCGCGGGTCAGCGGAAAGACGCGGTGGCGCGCGTTCTGGTGCATCATGTGAAACCCGACCATGACAACGTCCCAGACCCCGTCCTGCGCGGCCCGACGAACCGTATGGTGCTCCAGGTCGTGCGGTGCGGTCTCGGTGATCCCGAGATGGCGAAACTTGCCCTTATCCCTTTCCCGGAGCAGCACCGGCGCAAGGTCGTTGAGCGCGTGGCCGTAGGCCTCGGGTGGCACGCCGTGCAGTTGATATATGTCGATATACTCGGTATCGAGCCGGCGCAGCGACTCGTCGAGGCTCGCCACGACGCCCTCCGGCGCCGAGCGCGGATTGCTGAAGCTGAACGGCGCCTTCGTCGCGATTACCACATCTTCGCGTCGTGCCGATTTGATTGCCTTGCCGAGCACCTCCTCGGTGCGATAGGAAGCCGCGGTATCGAAGAAATTGACCCCGAGTTCCAGCGCCTGCCGAACGATCGCGACAGCGTCCGCCTCGCTCTTGCCCTGCGCCAGTCCCAGCTGACTGAAACCCCCGCAGCCGAGCCCGGCGACGCTGACCCGCATCCCGGTCCTGCCGAGCGTCACATAATCCATCGGCCACCTGCTATCGATCTCGTTCGCCAGTAATCCGACGCAATATCCGCATCAGAGGTCCTCCTTTACAACCTCGCAAACCGGAGCACGCTCCGCCGATGCTCTCAAGTCTCCATAGCCGGAATAACTAAAAACCATATCGTAATTGCGATAATGGATATTATATCCTGCCGCTTGAAGCGGTCCCGAAAGCGGCGAGCGCTCGGCGACGCGGAGCCGCACTGCACATCTGTTGCGTGGCCGGAGGTCCGCGACCGCACAGGGCCACAGGCGGCGAGGGACCCGCGCCAATCCCGAGCAGCAGGTTCATAAATCCCAGGGGCGTCCGTAGGGCGGGTGCAGCAACGCGACCCGGCCGCCGGGGTCCTGCGCGAAAGCGAAACCAAAGGCACGCTCGTGCGCGGAAGCAATCCTAAGGCGCCGAAGCACTTCGTTGAACGATCATTCAGCCGCCGTGAATGGCCGGTCAAGCCCGGCCCTCGGCGTTGGGGAATGCGGCGGAGCCGGGCGATTCCCGCGGCGCGACGCAAGCAATGATATGATCCTTCCCGCGAGGCGGGCCCGCGGGTCGGGATTTATCCCCCGGCAATCGAGGCCGGCGACTTTGGAAAGCCGGCAGCAGCAGCTGGAGCAGCGCAACTCCGCGGCAGGTAATGAATTCGCGCCCGGCCCGCCGGCGGCGGACGCAGCGCGCTTCCGGCCGGCACCCTCGGGTGCCACCCGTTGAGCGCCAGGGTCAAGGCCGCGGGATTGTCGTGCCGCCTTCGGCCTTGCGCGGTCACGGACCGATCCGACGCCCGGCTGCACCCGCTATCGAACCGGGGCCGCGCTCTCGCCGCGGGCCGCCAAAACAAGCTCGAGACACTCGCCGCGGCGACGCGCCGGAATTGCCGCCGGCAACGTGCTCGAGAGATCTTGAGAGTGACGTTGTGACCCCGGCAAGCCGACGAGGCAGCCCCGGATCGCGCAAGCCGCTTCCGGCGCCTCACTCGCGCAATAGCAAATAGCCCGCCTGAGGCCGGTCGCGGCCCGGTTAGGAAAGGCAGCCGACCCCAGGCCACCGCCGCGCACACGTCAGCTCCGCTCCCGCAGGGGATTGCTCGGTGATGCAAGAATAAGCAATGCTGCGCGCGCACTTTGCCGCAGGCGAGGAGATCACAAGAGGATGAGGATCGATCAAGCCGTCAACATCGAAGATCTGCACCGCATGGCCAAACGACGGCTCCCGAAGATCGCGTTCGACTTCATCGAAGGCGGGCTCGAGGACGAGCGCGGCCTCGAGCGCAATACGTCGGCATTTCATAAGCATCAATTGTTGCCCCGCTATCTTGTCGATGTCTCAACGCGCAACCAATCCACAACATTGTTCGGCCGGACCTATGCGAGCCCGTTCGGCATTTCTCCCACCGGTGGCGCCGGGTTGTTCCGCCGTGGCGCCGATCTGATGTTGGCCGAGGCCGCAGCAGAGGCGAACATCCCCTACATCATGTCGGGCGCCAGCAATGATTCGATCGAGGCGGCGGCCAAGGTCGCGCCGAGGAATGCCTGGTATCAGCTCTATGCGGCGAATGATCCCAAAGTTCGCGAGGATATGGTCCGCCGAACCGCCGACGCCGGGCTCGAAGCACTGGTGCTGACCGTCGACGTGCCGGTGGGTTCAAAGCGCGAGCGCAACATCCGCAACGGTTTTGCCAATGTGCGGGGCGGACTGCTGCAGGCGTTGAGCCTGAAGCCCTCCATCCTCCTCGAGTCACTCACTCACCCGGGCTGGATCGTCGAGTATCTGAGGCATGGCGGCGGCACACCGATGCTGCAAAACTGGCAGCCTTATGCCCGCAATGGCGCCAACGCCGAAGCCGTCTACAATTTCTCGCGATCGCTGCTCCCCTATAACGCGCAGACTTGGCGCGATCTCGAGAATTACCGCCGGCTGTTTCCACGCAATCTCGTGGTCAAGGGGATCATGGATCCGAGCGACGCACTGCGCGCCGCCGAAATCGGCTGTGACGGGATCATCGTGTCCAATCACGGAGGACGCCAACTCGACCAGGCGCCTGCTTCGCTCGATGTGCTGCCGGCGATCGCCGAAGCGGTCGGCGACAGGCTGAGCGTGATGATCGACAGTGGTGTGCGGCGCGGTGCCGACATCCTGGTCGCGCTGTGTCTCGGTGCCCGCTTCTGCTTTATGGGACGGGCAACCCTCTACGGCGCCGCCGCCGGCGGACTGCCGGGCGTGAAAAAAGCGATCGACATCTTCCGCACGGAGGTCGATCTCGTGATGGGCCAGATCGGCTGTCCGAGCCTGGATCAGCTTGGCCCCGATTTCCTGTGGCGGGAGGACCGGTCGCGCAACCTGTGAGGGGGCAGGACTACGCTCACCGCCGCTTCCGCGGTTCGCGGTCCGCGCCAAAGCGCGTAAGCATCCCGCTGCCGATGCGATACTCAGCCTCGGAAAGAGCACGAAAACCATGAACCTCGATCGAGCCGTCAATATCGAAGACCTGCATCGGATCGCAAAGCGCAAGTTGCCGCGCATCATTTTCGACTATATCGAAGGTGGAGTGGAGGACGAACGCGGCATCGCCCGCAACGAAGCCGCATTCCACAAGCATCGGCTGCTGCCGCGCTATCTGGTCGACGTTTCCAAGCGCGACCAGTCCGCTACCGTGTTCGGCCACACCTATTCGAGCCCATTCGGGATCTCGCCGACCGGTAGTGTCGGCCTCTATCGGCGGGAAGGCGAGGTGATGCTGGCCGAAGCCGCAGCGGCGGCGAACATCCCGTATATCATGTCGGGCGCGGCCAACGCCTCGATGGAGGAGGCGGCGCGGGTTGCCCGCGATAATCTGTGGTTTCAGCTCTATGCCGCCAAGGACCCCGATGTCACCGACGCGCTGATCGGGCGGGCTCGCGATGCCGGGCTCGGCGCCCTCGTGCTGACCGTCGACGTGCCGGTGCATCCCAAGCGAGAGCGCAACTACCGCAACGGTTTTGCCAGGGTGCGCGGCGGCCGCGTCTGGGAGTCGCTGAAGCTGAAACCGTCGGTCCTGCTGGAAGCGATGATTCATCCCGCCTGGGTCGTCGAATACGCGCGACTGGGCGGCGCGCCCACATTGGGGAACTGGGCGCCGCACGCCGGCAACGGCGCAAGCAAGGAACAGGTCATAGCGTTCGGCCGCGGTCAGACTCCCGCTTCGGCGCAGACCTGGCGGGATCTCGAACGCTACCGGCGTCTGTTCCCGCGCGCCCTTGTGGTCAAGGGCATCCTGAACCCCGCCGATGCGGTCCGCGCCGCCGAGATCGGGGTCGACGGCATCATCGTGTCGAATCATGGCGGCCGTCAACTCGACCAGGCGCCGGCCTCGCTCGAGGCTCTGCCGGCGATCAAGGCCGCGGTCGGCGAGAAGGTGAC
>JAFMSA010000201.1 GCA_017353855.1 Alphaproteobacteria bacterium | reverse complement strand
CGTGATCTCGAATTGGACCGGTCTTTTCCGGTCTTCCTTCGGATCACGGTGACGCGACCCCTACCCTGCGGCCGACGCATATGTCTTCGAGCTAAAGCGGAGCGAGATTGGCGAGATCACAGGCCGCGCAGCTTCCCGCCGATTGCGATGTTGAACAAGGCGAGGTCCGCTTTGCGACCCGTCAAGTCAAGCTAAAGCCGGAACCGAATTGGTAATTGGTCAGACATCTTTCGGCCTTTCGGCCTGAGCGGGCCGCTTTTGGCCGACCGGCCGACCCTTGTTCCAGTTCCAGCGCGTGCTAAACCGACAAACCGACAAGGGTTGCGATCGTAGTGTGGATGGTCGCCTCCTCGATCCCGATCGCGCTCCTCCCCAGCGCGCCGACGCCAATGAGCCGATTGTAGCCGAGCCGCGGCTTTTTGCTCCTTTCCGGGCAATTGCGTCGCGCTCCTCGCGGCGAGACGTGCTGATGGCAGAGATTCGCGGAGCCAAGCCCAGCGGTATGGGAGTTCGACACGCGATCAAAGGGCCGATTGACACGCAAGCTCAACCAGTCGCGGCCTGCCCGGCGAGCAGCGCGAGTTCGGCCGCCTCTGATGCGGCTTCAAGGCGACGCCCGGTGTCGGCGTCGAACACGTGCATGGCGGCAGGTGGCAAATTGACTGTGAACCTTTCGCCGGTCGGCGCCGGGCCGGCAAGCTTGACGACGAGCGGGGTGGCGTCGGAGAGGCGGCCGTGCAGCAGCGTCTCGGAGCCCAGCGGCTCAAGCAGATCGACTGCGAGCGGGATGCCCTCGGGATCGAGCCGCACATGCTCGGGCCGGATGCCGATGGCGAGGCGCCGCCCCTCCTCGCCATCGCGCGGCCCATCGGCGAAGGCGAGCAGCGGCCCCGCATCGAGCGCGGCGGCGCGTCCATGCTCGGTGAGACGGGCGGGCAGAAAGTTCATCGCCGGCGCGCCGATGAAGCCGGCGACATAGGTGTCGGCGGGGCGCGAGAACACTTCCATCGGTGTGGCCGCCTGCGCCGCGCGGCCTTCGCGCATGACCACCAGCCGATCGCCCAAGGTCATCGCTTCGACCTGGTCGTGGGTGACGTAAAGCGTGGTGACGCCGAGCCGTCTCTGCAGGCGCTTGATTTCGGCGCGCATCTGCACCCGCAATTTGGCGTCGAGATTGGACAGCGGCTCGTCGAACAGGAAGAGCTTGGGCTCGCGCACAATCGCCCGCCCCATCGCAACGCGCTGGCGCTGCCCGCCCGACAGGGCGCGCGGTTTGCGGACGAGCAGCTCTTCCAGGCCGAGCAGCGCCGCCGCCTCATGGACCCGTGTTGCGATTTCCGCGCGCGGCAGGTGGCGGATTCGCAGGCCGTAGGCCATGTTGTCGAATACGCTCATATGCGGGTAGAGAGCGTAGTTCTGGAACACCATCGCGATGTCGCGCTCGGCCGGGTCGCGCGCTGTGATGTCGCGCCCGTCGAGCACGACCTTGCCGCGGCTCGGCTGTTCCAGCCCCGCAACCAGCCGCAGCAAGGTCGACTTGCCGCATCCCGAGGCGCCGACCACCACCACCATCTCGCCGTCGCCGACCGCGAGATCGACGCCGTGCAACACAGTGACCGAGCCGAACTGCTTGGCGAGGCCGCGAAGCTCGAGGGCGCCCATTACTTCTCGACCTCGGTCAATCCCTTGACGAACCAGCGCTGCATCGCCACCACCACGGCGACCGGCGGCAGGATGGCCAACACCGACATCGCCATCATTGTGTTCCACGGCGTCAGCGTGAAGCCGGTGTCGATCAATTGCACGATGCCGATGACGACGGTGTCGAGCCGCGGATCAGTAGTGACGAGAAGCGGCCACAGATATTGGTTCCAGCCATAGATGAACAGGATCACGAAGAGGGCGGCGATATTAGCTGCCGAGGCCGGGATCAGGATGTCGATTAGAAAGCGGATAGGCCCTGCCCCGTCCATCCGTGCCGCCTCGATCAGCTCGTCGGGGACGGCGAGGAACACCTGTCGGAACAGCAAGGTCGCGGTGGCCGAGGCGAGCAGCGGCACAGTCAATCCGGCGAAGCTGTTGACCATGTTCAGGTCCGCCATCACCGCATAGGTCGGGATGATACGTACCTCGACCGGAAGCATCAGGGTGATGAAGATGGTCCAGAAAGCCAGCATGCGGAAGCGAAAGTGGAAGAAGGCGATGGCGTAGGCCGACAGGAGCGAAATGACGATCTTGCCGACCGCGATGACCAGCGCCATGCCGGCTGAGATCATCAGCATGTGCCAGACCGGCACGGTGAGGCTGCCGGACGGGCGGCCGCGCAGCACCGACCAGAAGACGCCGAGATGTGACAGGCGCGGCAGAAGCGAAAGATCGCCGCGGTTGATCGTCCCCGCATCCTGAGTGGCGCCGGCAAAGATCAGCCAGACCGGCAGGACGAAGAGTAAGGCGCCGATCCCAAGAACGCAGTGCGCCAGCCAATCGGTGCGCGGCCGCATCAGCTAATGGTCCTGCGGCCGAGAAAGCGGAACTGCAGGCCGGCGAGAGCGATCACCAGCAGCATCAGGATGACCGACTGCGCCGAGGAGCCGGACAAGTCGAGATTGATCACCCCGTCGCGGTAGACCTTGACCACCATCGTTTCGGTCGCCTGGCCCGGGCCGCCGCGGGTCAGCGCCATGATGGTGCCGAAAGTCTCGAAGGCGGCGTAGACGAGGTTGACGATCAGGAGGAAGAAGGTGGTGGGCATCAGCAGTGGCAGGATAATGGTGCGGAACCGCCGGAAACCCCTGGCGCCGTCGATGCGCGCCGCCTCGATCACCGCGCGCGGGATCGATTGCAGGCCGGCAAGGAAGAAGACGAAATTGTAGCTCACCTGGGTCCACGCGCCGGCAACCACGACCAGCGCCATCGCCTGGGTGCCGTTCAGCGTGTAATCCCAATCGAGACCCGCGCGGTTGAGGAGCCGGCCAACGAGCCCGACCTCGGGATGCATCATGAACACCCAGAGCACCGCCGCAACCGCCGGTGCGACCGCATAGGGCCAGATGAGCAGCGTGCGGTAGACGGTGCGGCCGCGGATCTCGTGGTCGGCAAACACGGCGAGGACGAGGCCGAGCACCGTCGAGATAGCGGTGACCAGCGCGCAGAAGACCACGGTACGCGCGAGCGAGCCGAGATAAGCACTGTCGGCGAACAGGGCGGCGAAGTTGGCCACCGCTACGAACCGGGTATGCAGCCCGAAAGCGTCGGTCGCGGTGATGCTGGAATAGATCGCCTCGGCCGCCGGCAGCAGAAAGAAGACGACGGTCACCGCCACCTGCGGCAGCACGAGCGCCGCCGGCAGCAGTCGGCCGCCGAAGATCGTGCGTCGCTCCACGGTCTACTACGGCGCGTTGTGTCCGACCGGCGCGGTGGCGCAAGACAGCGGGGCGCGCCCCATTCTACCCGGCCACCGAGCGTTCGAAATTGCGCAGCACCACGTTGCCGCGCTCCACCGCCGAAGCCAGCGCCTGCTCGGCATTTTGCTGGCCGCCGAGCGCCTTCTCCCATTCCTCTTCGATAATCACCCGCAGCTGAGCCATGCTGCCGAGCCTTATGCCGCGCGAGTTGTCGGTCACCGGCAGCCGTTCAAGCTGAAGGATCGGCAGTTCGGTGCCGGGGTTTTTCTCGAAGTGGCCCTGCTTCTTCAACAGCGCTGCGCCGGCAAAGGTAATCGGCACATAGCCGGTGGCCGCCGCCCACTCTGCATCCTGCTGCGGCTCACCGAGGAAGCGCAGAAAGGCGGCGACCGCCTCGTATTCCGCGTGAGCGCGCTTGGGCGCGGTCATCGTCCACAGGCTGGCGCCGCCGATGATCGAGTTGATCGGCTTCTTGATGATCTGCGGATCGTAGGGGAGATAGGCTTCGGCGAAGCGGAACTTGGCGCTCTTCACCAGGGCACCGCGCGCCGCGGAGGAATTGAAGGTGATCGCCGCTTGGCCCGAGTAGAAGAGCGGGTCGGGCAGGTTGTCGCGCCCGGCGTATTTGAAGATGCCGGCCTTCGCCATGTCGAGCAGGCGCTGCAGATTGGCAACGAAGGCCGGGTGGTCGATCAGCAGCTTGGCGTTGAGCCCCTTGAAGCCGTCCGACGCCGTGGCGTAGGGCAGGTTGTGGATCGCGGCGAACTGCTCGAAGTGGATCCAGGTGGGCCAGGACGTCGTGACCGCGTATTTGGTCAGGTTCTTCGCCCTGATCTTCTCGGCGGCCGCCACGACTTCGGGCCAGGTGCCAGGCGGCTTGGCTGGATCAAGGCCGGCCTTTTCGAAGGTGTCCGCATTGTACCACATGACGGCCGTCGAGGAATTGAACGGCATTGAGGCCATCTTGCCGTCGGGCAGGCTGTAATAGCCGCGCACCGAGGCGATGTAGTTAGCCGACTTGATCGGTGAGCCGGTTTCTTCGACCAGCTGCCACAGGTCCTTGACCGCCTTACCGGCGGCAATCATCGAGCCGGTTCCGACATCGAACACCTGCACGAGATGCGGCGCCTGCCCGGCGCGCCACGCGGCGATTGCGGCGGTGAGGGTTTCCGGATAGCCGCCCTTGAACACCCCGACCACTTCGACTGCGTTCTGGCTGCTGTTGAAGCGGGCGATTAGGTTGTTGAGTTCGTCGCCGAGCGCGCCGTTCATGGCGTGCCAGAGCAGCACCTTTGTCGGCGCCGCGGCCAATGCCGGTCGCGCCAGCGCCAGAGCGGCGGCGCTCGTCAGCAAGGTACGGCGTTGCATCTGGTTAGCCTCCCTTTCCCCTCGAGACCGCCTGCGTAACGGCGCCTCGTTACGGCAGCATGACAGTACCATGACGTTGCGGCAGCGTCTCGCCGGCCGTCGCACTCAGCCGGATCGGGGAAGCTCTCTGTGTCGGGCAGCACCCTGCGCCATCCGGCCTAGGGCATCTCGGGCGCGTGCCGGTTGTTGCTCGACCACCCCTCTTGCGGGGTAGAATTTGGCGCGACTCTCGGTGTGCGATCGCCGCCACCCGAGCTTCCGCACCGAACACGGGCCGGCTGGATAGGGGGCGCCCTGATCGGCCGCGAGTACCGTGTCATCCTCGCGCTGTTCCCGCGCCACACCTCAGGCGGGTTTGATTTGCCCGACGTCTCGTCCACCGTTATCCACCGACCGGCGATACCTGGCCGCGACGGCTAACCCGCGATGCCCGAGCCTCTCGACATCCTGGTGGTCGGCGGCGGCATCAACGGCGTCGGCATTGCCCGAGACGCCGCCGGACGCGGCCTTAAGGTGCAGGTCGTCGAGAAGGGCGACCTTGCCAGCGCTACCTCCTCGGCGTCGAGCAAGCTGGTCCATGGCGGGCTGCGCTACCTGGAGCACGCCGCGTTCCGGCTGGTGCGCGAGGCGCTGGCCGAGCGCGACGTGTTGCTGGCGAGCGCGCCGCACCTCGTGCGGCCACTGCGCTTCGTGCTGCCTTGCGGCCCGGGCTCGCGGCCGCGCGCATTGATACGCTTCGGCCTGTTCCTCTACGACCATCTCGGCGGACGCCGCACCCTGCCCGGCACCGAGGCCGTTCGGTTGCGGCACCATGCCTATGGCGAGCCGTTGCAGCAGCGCCTGACCAGCGGTTTCGCCTACTCCGACTGCCGGGTGGACGACGCGCGGCTCGTCGTCGTCAACGCGCGCGACGCGGCGGCGCGCGGCGCGAAAATCGCGACGCGCAGCAAGATGCGTTCGGCGCGGCGGGTTGATGACCACTGGCGTGTCGCCGTCGAGCGCAACGGGGTAACTTCCGAACTCGCGGCGCGCATCCTCGTCAACGCCGCGGGGCCGTGGACGGGCGACATCCTCCGCCGCGCCGGCGTTACCCACCCCGAGGTCCATGTGCGCCTTGTCAAAGGCAGTCACATCGTCGTGCCCCGCCTGTATGACGGCGAGCAGGCCTACATCCTGCAGAACGACGACGGCCGCGTCGTCTTCGTGCTGCCCTATGAAGGGCGGCTCAGCCTGATCGGCACCACCGACATCCCTTTCGCCGGCGACCCCGCGCGGGCGGCGATCGAGCCGGCGGAAGTCGATTATCTGTGCCGCGCCGTGTCGCGCTGGTTAGCCAGGCCGATCGCGCCGCAGGACGTCGTGTGGAGTTACGCTGGTGTGCGCCCGCTCTACGACGACAGAACGAAAGAGGCTTCGGCGGTGACGAGGGATTACGTGCTCGCCCTCGATGCTGCCACCGGCGCCGGGCCGCTCCTATCGGTGTTCGGCGGCAAGATCACCACCTACCGCCGGCTCGCCGAGCACGCGATGGACAGACTCGCGCGTTTTCTGCCGGGCCTCAAAGCCCCCTGGACCGCCGGCGCGTTCCTGCCCGGCGGCGATTTGCGGGAGCGTGACCTGCCTGCCTATGCCGCCGCCCTTGCCCGCGACTATTCTTTTCTCGATGCGAGCGCGGCACTACGTCTCGCGCGCAGCTACGGCAGCGAAGCGCGGCGGATTCTCGGCGCCGCGCGCCGCCCCGAGGACCTTGGCCGTTGCTTTGGCTGCGGTTTCAGCGAGCGCGAACTCGAGTGGCTCGCCACGGAGGAATGGGCGTTGACCGCCGAGGACGTGCTCTGGCGTCGCTCCAAACTCGGCCTCAATCTCGACCGCGGCGCGGTCGCCGCCATAGCTGCGCTTCTCGCCAGCCGGCGCGCGCCGTAATTAAGATCGGATCTATTGCTTTTTAGCACAAGATTCTATCGATGGATCATGAAACCCGGACGCGACTCGTTGGCGCTTGCCGAACGGTAACGCGATTTGCCAACGAGAGTGAATGCCTTGCCTTTCTCGAACATGCACGCTGGCCGCAGGGGGCCAGTGTGTCCGGCCTGCGCCAGCGTGGGCCGTGCCGGATGGTCAAGACATTGATCTCGGCGCCGTGCGTGCGGCCACCGAACGAGCCGCCAGCCGAACTGGGGGCATGAAGGCGAGCCAATCAGTGACAGCGGTAGCACCGCGATTTGCAGGTCAATGTGATAGCCGAACTGGCCGCCGGACAGCGCCGATCCCGCCGGTGCGAGCATCACTGTCACGCGATCCATTGCGGCGCCGGGATGCCAGACGTTCGGCCGGAAAAATCCCCAAGCGCCCAAGCGGGCGTCCGCGCTATTCCAAACCGACGACGATGGAGCGTTTCACTGTTGCTTCTCGCCAGCGCCGCTATCGAGCTACAGCTCGACGATCACGCTGTCACGCCACCAGCCATCCAATTGTCCACGCGGCCGGTGACTCACGATTTCCTCAAAACCCAATCCGGAAACACCCGGCTGGTGAGCTTGTGCATCCGTCGTGCCCTCGCGGATTCGATCAACGCGGCGAGCAGTCGCCGCTCC
>JAFMSA010000789.1 GCA_017353855.1 Alphaproteobacteria bacterium | reverse complement strand
CGGCCGGCTTCCCCAGGCGTTGATCGGCGCTTCGGCCCATTCCGCCGAACAGGCTGCGGCGCTGCTCGCAGCGGGTGCGGATTACGTAACGATCAGCCCGATTTTTCTGACTTCAAGCAAACCCGGCTATGGCCCAGCTATCGGTCTCGACGGGCTCGCCCGCATCGCGGGCCAAGTCAAGGGTCCGCTCATCGCACTCGGCGGGGTTTCGGCGGAAAACGCGGCGTCCTGCTTGTCCGCTGGAGCGCACGGCATCGCAGTCATGGGCGAGGTGATGCGAGCGGCCGAGCCGCAGGCGGCTGTGGCGCGTATTCTGCAGATGCTCTCTCAATCTAAGCGTTAGACAGTAACCGCAAAGCTTACAAAAAAATCCTTGTCCGAATTAGGGCAATGAGGAATTTCGGCCATATTTGCTGTTAGTCCGGAATCGACCCGCGCCCTCGATCGTTATCCTCCACGAAAAGGAGAAAAGGAGATTGTGATCTCCAGAGAACACCAGTTCTGGAGGTAGACCTGTGAAACGCTTTGTGCTCGCCGGACTTACCGCGTTTCTGCTCGGGACCGCTCTGCTGTCGTCACCCGCAGAGGCACGCTGCTGGTGGAACGGATTTTCGTGGCAATGCTGGGGTCCGCACCCCGTGTGGTGGCATCATCCGCACCCCTGGTGGCGGGGCCATCCGGCCGCCTGGGGGTGGCGAGGCCATCCAGGCTGGTGGTGGCGGGGCCATCCGGCCGCCTGGCGGTGGCATCATCCGCACCCCTGGGGGTGGGGCGGTCCGCTCGCTTGGCGGCGCTGGTGAGATAGCGGGCGACAGTCGCCGGCCGCATTTCATTCTATGGCGTCAGTGCCGCTGATGCCGCGCTGGTGCCCGCGATCTTGCCGAACACCGAACCCGAGACCAGACCGGTCCCGCCGGGGTAATTAAAATAGAACAGACCGCCCACGAGCTCGCCGGCCGCGTAGAGGCCCGGGATCGGTTTCAGCGCAGTGTCGAGGACGCGCCCGTCGGTATCGATGCGTAAGCCGCCGAACGTGAACGTGACGCCGCAGGTCGTGCAATAAGCCTCGAACGGCGGCTTCTCGATTGGCATTGCCCAGTTGGTCTTGTCGATCGCCAGGCCCGTGGTCGTGCGCCCGTCCTTGACCGTGGGGTTGTAGGGGATCTCGCGTCGGACGGCCGCGTTGTACCCGCGGACAGTCTCAAGAAACCGCGCCTTATCGACCGGCGCATATTCCGCCATTTTGTCGGCCAACTGCTCGATCGTGTCGGCGGTGACCTTCGTCACCTGGCGGATGCGGTATTCGTCGCGCTGCAGATGCACGACCTGCTGGTCGAAAATCTGCCACGCGAATTGGTGCGGTTGCTCAAGGATCAGCCGCCCGTACTTCGCATAGGTATAGTTGCGAAAATCGGCACCCTCGTCGCAAAAGCGCTCGCCGTTCGCATTGACCATGATCGCGAACGGATAGCTGTGCTTCTGAAAATTGTCGCCGACCGCAAGGTCACCGAATTCGGGCGAATTGTAGTCCCAGCCAACCGCGTGGCAGCCCGACCAGTTGCCGTAGGGCACTGCGCCGATCTCGAGCGCCATCCTGATGCCCGCGCCGGTATTGAAACGGGTGCCGCGGACTTTCGCCAGATCCCACCCCGGACCGAGATAGCGTGTACGCATCTCGGAATTGGCCTCGAAGCCGCCGCAAGCCAGCACGACGGCCTTGGCCGGGATCCGCGTGGTCTTGCCCTCCACTCTGGCGATGAGGCCGTGCACACCGTCATCGTCGGCGATCAGCTTCTCGCCCGCAGCCTCATAGGCAACCTGGATCTGCCGCTCGTCGGCGGCCTTGAAGAGCCCTTCGACGAGGCCCGGCCCGCCACCCCAGGCCTCGAGTGCAAGCCCGCCCCAGAAAACGAACTTGCCCTCATGCTTGAAGGCTTGGCGGGAATACATCGGCGCAAACCGGATGCCCTGGCTGCGCATCCATAACAGGGTCTCCTGGCTCTTGGTGATGAGCAGCTCGGCCATATCGGGATTGCTGCGATAATCGGTGAGGCGGCCGAGATCGTCGTAATACTTGTCTTGCGTGTAGGTGCCGAAATCGCTCGTCGCAAGCTCGGCCTCGGAGAGATCGCAGAGCTTCAGGAGATCCTCGACGCCGTTATAAACAAAGCGCAGCGCGCCCGCGGTGTAGCGGCTGTTGCCGCCGCGCTCGTCAAAAGGGGCTGCTTCGAGGACGAGCACCCGGGCCCCTTCCCCGCGCGCCGCCAGCGCAGCGCACATGCCGGCATTGCCGGCGCCGACAACGACGACATCGAACTCGCCCGCGATCATCTCGGTCTCTCCGCTTCATTTCGCTCGACAACGAGTAGCGCGCGCCGCCCGCACGATGCAAGTTCGGGGATT
>JAFMSA010000200.1 GCA_017353855.1 Alphaproteobacteria bacterium | reverse complement strand
GAGAGGCATTTCGCGTCGCGAACCTGCTCATCGGGAAGCGCCCTG
This sequence comes from Alphaproteobacteria bacterium, assembly GCA_017353855.1. Classification (GTDB taxonomy): domain Bacteria; phylum Pseudomonadota; class Alphaproteobacteria; order ATCC43930; family CGMCC-115725; genus AP-15. The sequence goes on along the minus strand of JAFMSA010000200.1, from coordinate 7,338 downwards.
AACGCGGCAACAATGCGGGCCTCCTCCGAAGGATGTTCACGATCCCGATGGGGTGGTCGTTTTTGTTGGGTTGAGCCTCGTGGCGGGCTGTCAGCCGGTTGCGGGAATGCTACCATGTCAGCGACGGATCGGAATGACGGAGGCGCTAATCCCCATCTGCGCACATGGGCCTGAACATCGTAGTAGACCCGGCCGGACGGCCGATAGATCAGCCGCCCGGAAGCTAGCTCGAAACCGAGCTCCGGATGCCAGAACCGCTCGCTAACAGGGTAGTCGATCACTTCCGGCGGCTCGTCAGGATAATCGCGCCGGCCGCGCACCTCGATCACATCCCGTTGCCAAAGGAGGAAGAGAACCGCAATCCAGGAGCTCACGCGCCGATCGCGTCCATATCGCGCGGTGAAGTCCTTTACCGCCTGCTGCAGCCGTCTGACGATTTCCGGATCCATGATCCGGAACCAGCCATCCGGCAACCCGAGCGACAGGTGCGTCAGCTCGATATCCGGCATGCCGCGAGGATGGCGCGGCCCTCGCACATGAGACAAGGAGGTTTCCCGGTCAAGACCGGATGTGGCGGAAATCCGCCGGGCCCCCCGCGCAGCACATTCGTGACCTCGGGACCGGTGCGGGCGAAGTCTCGCGGATCGCCCGGACCAGCCGCCGATCGCCTCGCCGGACACGTCATCGCACGGCGCCAATGTGTCCACGCAGGCTCGGCTCTTCCCGAAACTCGCGCTCCTTCCTGGCGCTGGCTGGCGATCAACGAGATCGGCGACACCGATCGCCCGTATGCCACGGGCAACGTGGCAATGCGGTTGATACAGTGATCGCGAAAAAGCAATTTCCGCCTCAGACCGTCAGCCCTTCTTCGCCGACGCCTGCTCGACCTTCAATCGGCATTCGAAATACTGTAGCACACGGGCCTGGCGCTGAACTTCCTTGAGCGCGGATAACCCGATCTTGTCGGCGATTTGCCGCCCTTCCTCGAGCCGCTGTTTAAGGCTGGCGACAGCGCGCGCCGTCGAACCTTCGAACCCCTCCTTCAGGAAGCTGTCGGGTGTAAAACGGTTCGCCCCGATGTGAAAATCTTTGGGGTCGTAAGGGCAAGCGGAGAAGCGATCCGGCGGTGGCGGGTTTGCCGGCGACCCCTCGCCGGCCGGAGGAGAAATGCCGCGGGGTGCTGCCGCGGCACCGCCCGCTGTGCCGAACATCGCGCGTCCGGCTTCGGTTCTCAGCCGGGCCAGGAGCTCGCTTGGTACTCTCGCACCCAGCCTTAGTTCCACAACAGGCAATCCCTGGATATCTTCGAACCGCCGAACCGCCGCATTCGTTAATTGACGCGGAACCCCGTCGAGCGGTCCGGGATCGAACCCCGAACGCCGCAGCATGAATTGGATTTCCCGCACCAGCGCCCGCGTTGCGAGCTCACCCTGGTCATCAGCCGCAGCTGCAGGTTGGGCGTGCGTCACACCACCGACCGGAACCATCAAACCCGCCAGGAGGCAGAGGATCCGAACCTTGGCGAAACATGAATTCATCGTTGCGTCCTCGCGGCCAAGGTCGGTCGGTCAGATCCTCCCGGAATTGAGAAATCTCGTTCGCTCCGCCGCGTCGGAGATGTGGTCCGCCAGGCTGAGATAAAGTTCTGGGATGCCCCTGAATTGCTGCATTTGGCGCTTGAGCAGTATGTGCGCGATTGGACCGACATGTTCGGCAAGCTTGGCTTCGATCACCGCCAGTACCGCCGGGTCCGGCGGCTCGGGTGCGTCCCTTTCTCGTCGCGCCGTATCCTCTGGGTTATCTTGCGAGGGTCCGTTCGGGCCGGGTCCGGCTGCCGCGAGGCCAATTGCCGCTGCGAGAAACTTCTCTCTTTCCCGCTCATCCACGAGGTAGACCGCCAATTCCTCGCACAGGCCGACAATATCGGTGGCCTGTTCGGTAGCGCGTTTTACTGCGATCGCCGCCACCGGGCCGATATGCGCCGCGAGTTCGGCCTCCAGCTTGTGCAGGATCCCGGCATCCCAGTCCCGCCCGCACGCCGGAGCGACCGGCGAGCGCATCACGCTTTGGCTGGCTTGCGTCGACGAGAGGGCGTCCCTCAGCGCGCGTGAGAACTCTGCCGCTGACGCGAAACGTTCAGCCGGATCGTAAGCGAGCGCCGTCGCGATGACCTCGCCCAACCCACGCGAAACCGCCGGGTTGAGGGCGCAGACATCCTCGGCCCTCCGCGTCGCCATCTCGGTGACGACCTGGTCGATGCCGGCGTCCCTAAAAGGCCGTTCACAGGTGAGCATTTCATAGAGAAGGCCGCCTACCATAAAGAGGTCGGCGCGATGGTCGACGGCGCCCCCTGTCAGCTGTTCGGGCGCCTTTGACGAAACCGTATGCGGCGCTTCCTCAGGGATCGGCAGCTCCGAGGCATGCGCCAAGGGAGTGCCAAAATCAGCAACCTTGACGTGGTCATCGGCGAGCGCCAGGACGACCGAGGACTTGAGATCCAGGTGAAGCACCCCGTTCTGGTGCGAATATTCCAGCGCGTCCAAGACTTGCAGAGCCATGACAACTGCCCGCTCGGGCGTAAACCGACCCTCGGTTTTCAGCATACGGTCGAGTCTCGAACCGTCGACATACTCCATCGTAACAAACGGAATCTCATGATCCTCGGCGAAATCGAAAACCGCGGGAATATTGGGGTGAAAGAGCCGGCCAGCGGCACGTGCCCGGCCTTTAAAGCGCTCCCGCCACGCCTCGGCAGCTTCGCCGCGGGCCAACTCGCGGTGAAGAATCTTGATCGCTACGGGACGGTCCAAAAGGGGATCATAGCCACGAAAAACGAGCCCTATCGCGCCCGAGGCAAGCCACTCGTCTAAGGCGTACCGGTCAACGATGAGGACCGAGTCCACGTTTCCCCCTATCGGCCGATCATCCCTGCGCGTCGAGCATCCGCAACGATTCCTGGAGGCTACGCCGCATCCTGTTGAACGAAGCGGCGAGGGAGCCGATCTCGTCCCGGCTGCGGTTGACCAGTTCGGGAGCGTTGAGCTTTCCCAGGCTGACCTCGCTCGCCATGTCCGAGATTTCCTTAACCGGTTTGACAACGATAAAGCTCAACAGCACGTAGACGATGAGGATCACGACGATGTACGTGCCGACCAGCGCGGCGACGAACAGCAGAAAGGTGCGTTGCGCCCGCTGGAGGGGGATCGCCAGCGGGATCGAGACCACCTGGGCACCGACGACTTCACCAGGCTTCCAGCCAAACCCGTTTCGCGTGCCGTATAGCGCGGTCATCGTGGACGGTGCCTTTTCGGGCGTGCTGTGGCACTGCAGGCATTGCTCGCTGGTGACCTTCAAAGGGCGTGCAAGCGTCAGGAATGGTCCGGCGGGTGTCTCACGGGTCGTCGCCAGCTCGGCTTTGTCCGGGTAGTCACGAAATTCGTTAATGATATTCGCTTCCCAGTCCGCCGCCTTGTCGTTCGGATTCGTGGGGTTCAACGTCGGTTCCCGGTACGAGTATTCCGTCAATTTGCGCTGCACTAACCGGAAATTGGTCTGCGCGGCGAAAGACGGGATCGCGTAGGGAAGAAACTCTACCTTCATCTGCTGCTGCAGAAGCGGGCCCACGCCCTCCGACGTATAGGTCCGAATGGCGCTCGCTCCTTCGATCATGAGCCGCGCATTCTGCAGGCTGTCCTCGATCGCGTTGCGGTGGATAATGAAATAGGCTCCGATGCTCGCCAGCACCAGCCCGACAAGAAAGGCCGCCGACATCGCCAAGCTGATCTTTGCTTGGATCTTCATGATGGGAGACTCCGTCTTATGCCAGTGGCTGGGATTTTCGGACAGGCGCCGTACAAGACGGCTCGACGCGGCGCTTCGGGAGGAGCCCGGCGAAGGCTCTCACCGCAAGCTACAGGACAAAGGGGGTGAAGGGCCGGTTCGGATCATGACTCCAGAGGCCGTCGAAGCGTACAACCGCAAAACATCTTTTCAAGAACCGATGCGGCGCGCGGGGGGAGAGCCCGCAACACCTGGGGTGGAGCGCGAGAACTCAAGGGGATGGAAAATGGGTCCGGAGATCCTGGCCCGCGGCCTTTGCCGGATCGGCGTCGATCAGGACGAACGCGAAGACGGCAGGCTGCGGCCCCTTGTTGACCCATGCATGCATCGTGCCCCGCTGGACGACGACATCGCCCGGCTTTATGTGAACGACCTCGCCATTGTCGAGCTCGAGGTCGCACTCGCCGGAAAGCAACAGTGCATAGTCGAGCGTCTCGGTCCGGTGCATGAATTTCGGCGCGCCGGGTGCGAATTCGGTGATTCGGATCACCGTGCCCTGGCCGCTGCCGACGTAGTTGTAACGCTTGACAAAGCCCGCTCGCTGCTGCGCCTCGGCGTCATTCGAGGAATTGTCGACCGGCATCCTGTCGGTCGACCAGATCTCGCAGCCGGCGATGTGCGAGCGCCCCGCGCGGCTGACCGCCGGCAGCCGTTCATCGCTGATGACAGTCGCCTTGCCGTTCGCGTCGTGTCCGGTGACGATCCGCCTGACTTCCAGTGCCATGATTTTCCTCCTTTGTGGATTTTGGTCGGTCTTGCATTTGCCGCCGCGTCGCGCGACGCTAATGCCATATTCGGATCGATCTGACGAGGGGAGGGTGCGGTGAACGATATTGCGCCGACGCGGTTCAAATGGGTTGGAACGCGGCCGATCCGCCCGGACGGCGTGCCGAAGGTAACGGGACGCGCGATGTACGGTGCGGATTTCGCGACGGCCGGCACCCTCTACGGAAAGATCATCCGCTCGCCGCACGCCCATGCGCGGATACGCTCGATCGACACCTCGAAGGCGCAGGCGCTGCCCGGCGTCAAGGCAGTCGTGACCGCCAAGGACTTCCCCGACCATAAGTTCGAATATCAAGGTCCCGAGCGCGTCCAGCAGAACTTCTGGCACATCACCCGCAACGTGATGGCGCGCGAGAAGGCACTCTACGAAGGCCACGCGGTAGCCGCGGTCGCGGCGACCAGCAAATCTATTGCCGAGGAAGCCGCTTCGCTCATCGGCATCGATTACGAAGTACTGCCGCACGTTATCGATGTCGACGAGGCGATGAAGCCTGACGCGCCGCTTCTGTTCGAGGATCAGATCACGCGCGGGATCGAGCCGCCGCCGACCGGACCCTCGAACATCGCCAAGCGGGTCGAGTTCAAGATCGGCGACCTCGAGGCCGGCTTCGCGCAGGCCGATGTCGTCGTCGACAGGGAGTTCAAGACCGCCGCCGTGCATCAAGCCTATATCGAGCCGCATGCCTGCGCCGCGCAGTTCGACCCCGACGGGAAGGCGGACATCTGGTGCTCGAGCCAGGGACACTTCGTCGTGCGCGCGCTGACCGCCAGACTGCTCGGTATGGCGGTTGGCGACGTGCATGTGACGCCGGCCGAAATCGGCGGCGGGTTTGGCGGTAAAACGGTGATTTATCTGGAGCCGGTGGCTGCCCTGCTGGCCAGAAAATCGGGGCGCCCGGTCAAGATCGTGATGAGCCGCGAGGAGGTGTTCAAGGCCTCGGGGCCGACCTCCGGCTCATCGATGCGGGTGAAGATCGGCGTCAAGAAGGACGGCACAATCACCGCCGCCGAGGGCGTCTTCAAATTCCAGGCCGGCGCTTTCCCGGGCTCGCCGGTCATGAATGCTGCGCTGTGCGCATTTGCGCCCTACAATATCCCGAACGCGCACACGATCGGCTACGATGTCGTGTGCAACCGGCCGAAATCGGCCGCCTATCGCGCGCCGGGTTCGCCGATTTCGGCGTTTGCGGTCGAGAGTGTGCTCGACATCTTGGCTAAGAAAATCGGCATGGACCCGCTGCAGTTGCGGCTGCAAAACGCCGCACGGGCCGGCACGCCGATGATCTACGGGCCCAGACTCGGCCATGGCGGTTATGCCGAGACCGTCGAGGCGCTGATCAACCACCCGGCCTATAACGCTCCGCTCGGTCCCAACCAGGGCCGCGGCGTCGCGTCCGGTTACTGGTTCAACGGCGGCGGCGAGTCGAGCGCCAGCGTGCAGGTCAATGAGGACGGCACCGTCATCGTCGCGACGGGCAGCCCTGACATCGGCGGCTCGCGAGCGTCGATGGCGCTGATGGCGGCCGAGACGCTGGGGATCGACTACAACCAGATCCGCTCGATCGTTGCCGACACCTCGTCGGTCGGCTACACGCACGTGACCGGCGGCTCGCGCGTCACTTTCGCGACCGGCATGGCGGTCATCGAAGCCAGCAAGAAGATCGTCGACGAACTGCGCGCCAGGGCAGCGATGATCTGGGACGTGGATGTCGAGGGCGTCATCTGGGAGGACGGGCGCGCCAAGCCGGCCTCCAGCAACGTCGGCGATTTTGCGCCGCTGTCGTTCAAGGAACTGGCGGCCAAGAAGGCGTTGACCGGCGGCCCGATCACGGCTGCCGCCTCGGTCAATGCGGGCGGCATGGCGCCGGGCTTCTCGACGCAGTTCTGCGATGTCGAGGTCGATCCCGAGACCGGCAAAGTGACGATCCTGCGCTTTGTCGCGGCGCAGGACGTCGGCTGCGCGATCCATCCCTCCTATGTCGAGGGGCAGATCCAGGGCGGGGTCGCGCAGGGGATCGGTTGGGCGCTCAACGAGGAGTACATCTACGACAAGCAGGGCAGGCTTGATAACCCGGGCTTCCTCGACTACCGCGTGCCGGTTGCCTCAGACGTGCCGATGATCGAGCCGATCCTCGTTGAGGTGCCGAACCCGGCGCACCCCTATGGCGCGAAGGGGGTCGGTGAGGTCAATATCGTGCCGCCGATGGCGGCGATCGCCAATGCGATCGACAGTGCGATCCGCCGGCGGTTGACGGAACTGCCGATGTCGCCTCCGAGGATCCGCGCCGCTCTCGACGCCGCCCAGGGCGACGACTAAAGGACGGCAGGAAGGATGGCTGCCGCGCGGGTTCTGTTCACTGCCGGGTTCAGCCGCCGCTACACCGGCGGCGTGCGCGAATTTGAGGTCGAGGCGAAGAATCTGCGCGGCGTCATCAGGGAAATGGACCGGCTCTACCCGGGCCTGGGACACCATCTCGAAGAGGAAACGACCGTCGCGATCGACGGTGCCATCCATGAGACCGCCTATTTTCAGCCGGTCACCGACGGCTGCGAAATCTTCTTCATCCCCAAACTCGAAGCGGGATAGCGGCATCGATGGTCGTTCCGGGTTCGCCCAAAGACAAAAGGCACGCCCGACCGGCTCGACGCTCCGTCTGAGACGTAATCGCGTCGTGCCGTGCCCGAAGCTGCCCGGCAGCCCGAGGACGGAAG
>JAFMSA010000199.1 GCA_017353855.1 Alphaproteobacteria bacterium | reverse complement strand
CGCGCCGAAAGGGCGACAAACAACCACGCTGGACGGCGCAGTGGACGCTTTGGCTGGCCGATCATTCCGGCCCGCCGGCAACACTATGCTTAACCCACGAGGAGATCGTCGCGCCGCGGCTCCTCTGACGACGGGAAAGGTACAATCACCGTCGCCCGAGACCGATAACGGTTGCGGCAGCTTTGCGCGCACGTGGGTACGGGTGGGGGTAGAACGATTCATTAATGATCAAATTCCTGAAATCATTAGATAATTTAATCGGAAAGGAGGACGCACTATCCGCCATCTTCGACCTGTCGGCTGACGATGCTGCGCTCAGAAGAAAGGCCTTATACCACGCTGATCGTTTGCAGTCCTCACTGTCTGCGGCAGTGCGCAGCAGAGCGAAGCGACTGTTGTCTGGCGGATTAGGGGGATGTCCGTAAAGAATCGGACCTCGCCGTTCCGTGGCGAAAGCGCCTAGGTCCGGAAACGGGGGTCTCGCCGTTGTCCCACGTGTCCGCGACGGTCTCTGGTTTTTTTATCCGCCGGGCGAGTTCGCCCCTGCTCCTGTTGGGCGATTTTGCTCGCGCATTTCTCATCGACGAAAGAGAGGGGCGATTGGGAACCGAGGTCGAGGCCGAGCTGCTCGCATCTCGGTGAGCGCGTTGACTGCCGGACCGTGGCCTCGGGACAATATCTATTGCCCACGATCACGACGCGCCAACCGGGCCTGATCTCCGGAATGTTCGGGTCGCGAGGTCGACGCGTGCTACTCCCGGCCGAACCGGGTGGCCGCCTGCCCGACCGCAGCCGCTGCGATTTTGTGCAGCTCTGCGATCTTTACCGCTTGGCGCGGGCTCAGCCGCGCTGCCGGCAAGGGCGATGCTGATCAGTACGGCTGGGCGATTCACCTGATCGTGGGATCTTATTCGGCTGCTACCGGACGAGGGGGAGGGAAGGCGATCGTGGCGCAGTGGTCGGCGTCGCGGTCGGCGTCCAGCTTTACGTGATCGAATTATACGGTGATCCGAGTTGGAACTGAATCGCCGGGATTGGCTCGTTTTCAGCGATGAGGACCTTGGGCCTAAGCGCCATCATCACGCCCGCAATCGCACCGATGCAGCACCATGATCGCAGGCGCTCAGCCTCGACGAACCGAGGTGGCGAAATCGCTAGCGGCGCGCTATAGCTGTAGTCACGTTCAATGGCTTTATTCGGAGATCTGCAGGGCATGAGGTTCGAAGAGTATCGCCGGCAGGACGCCATCTCTATTGCCGGGCTCATCGCTAAAGGCGAGGTCAGCGCCGAGGAGGTGCTGGAGGCCGCAATCACACGGGCTGAGCAGGTGAACCCTGTCATCAATGCCATTGTGCACAAGCAGTATGAGCAGGCGCGCAAGGCGGTCGCAGCGGGGCTCCCGGAAGGGCCGCTAAAAGGTGTACCTTTCTTGATTAAGGACCTCGGTTACTTCGAGACCGGCGAGCCAGCGACCTTCGGGAGCGGGCTGTTCAAGGATTTTGTCGCCGATCACGACACCGCCTACGTGACGCGCTGCAAAACGGCGGGTCTCGTCTTCATCGGCCGCAGCTCAACCCCTGAGTTCGGTCTGAACCCGAATACCGAGCCGCGGCTCTACGGTTCCTGCCGCAACCCCTGGAACCTCGAACACTCGCCTGGGGGCTCCTCCGGCGGCGGCGCAGCAGCGGTTTCGGCCGGCATCCTGCCCGTGGCGCATGCAACTGACGGCGGCGGTTCGATTCGGATCCCAGCGGCACAGTGTGGCCTATTCGGGCTTAAGCCGTCACGCGGCCGAATTTCTACGGCGCCCGACGCAGGCGAAGGATGGGGCGGGCTCTCAGCTGGACACGTGGTCAGCCGAAGTGTCCGAGATTCGGCGCTCATGCTCGATTGCACCGCCGGGCTGGAGCCCGGCGACCCTTATACGGCGCCGATGGCCGAGCGTCCCTTCCTCGAGGCCGTCACCCGTCCACCGCGCAAGCTCAGGATCGCTTTGATGCTGAGGGACCATCGCGGCGCCAAGTTGCATCCCGAATGCCTGGAGGCGGTGCAACGCGCGGCCAAACTATGCGCCGACCGCGGCCACCTGGTCGAAGAGGCAGACCCCAATATCGATTTGGTAGCGTTGCGGCCGATGAACAACAGGATCTCGGCGGCTAACATCGCGCGATCCTGCAACCTGCGGTGGAACGCACTGGGACGCGAGCCAAATGCCCATGACGTGGAAGCTGTGACCTGGGAGGTGTACCGGCGCGGTCTGAAGGTGAGCGCAGTCGAATACGTCGAAGCGATCGCTGCTGCGCATGCGGTGGGACGCAAGATGGCCGCTTTCCTGACGAGCTATGACGTGGTTCTGTCGACGACGCTGGCCGGCCCGCCACCAAAGCTCGGGTATTTTGATCAGAACGGCGATGTTCGGATCTTCGTCGAGCGCGTGACGGAATATCTCTCGGTGACGCCACTGCACAATGCAGCAGGCACACCGGCGATGAGCGTACCACTGCATTGGACGGCCGACGGACTGCCGGTCGGGGTGCATTTCGCAGGCCGCTACGGTGAGGAGGCGACGCTGTTGGGGCTTGCAGCCGAGCTCGAAACGGCGCAACCGTGGTTCGATCGCGTGGCGGCACTTTGAGGACGCGCCTGACTGCGCGTTTCGCGGATGCGTGGCACCACATCGGGCGTATGCCGCTTCAGGGCCGCCTGGTGGCCCTCAGAGCGAGAACATAGTCGCGAGATCTGCGACGGAGAAGGGGCGGTCCTGCCGCTCAAGGGGCATCGCCTCTTTCTCGCCCGCTACATACCGCCCCCACCGCCGCCATCCCCTCCGCCGTGCTCGGGCCTACTCCCCTCGCCTTGCGAGTAGGGCGAGTATTGGTCTCCGGCCTGGCCCGTGTTCCCCCGGGCGCAGCCGGCGAGCGCCAACATCACGAATAGCGCGGCAACCTGCCTCTGCCACATTGGTCTCTTCCCGAAGCGCGTGGTCGGACGGCCCATCAGCCACAAACAGCGGATCAAGGCAACTGCGATACCATAGATAGCAGTCCCGTTTGCCGAACGTATAGAGAACATGGCCAAGGAGGCCGAACAGGCGCACGCGGACATGTTCACGCCCTTTGCGAAGACGCCCGATGCCCCACGGCAGGCGGCGGGTTTCGGGGTCGGAGTGCCACGGCCCCTCGCCGCGTATCCCCCCGTAAACGCCTACCCCCGAGAGCACTGCTGCGCAAAAGCAGCCGAACGCTCGATCGATCATGCTACCGGACCGAATCGCGGGACTGCTCCAGCAATTTCCGCCGACGACCTCGGCGGTGAGGGTAGGCCGGCCGCCTGGGTGTTCAGCGCTCCTTCGAGGAACAATTGCGCCGACAGATCTGTCGAAAGCGCCGATTGCTCCGCCGGTTTCAGCACCACCGAATTGCCGACCGCCAGTCCCGGCGCGAGCTTCCGCGCAGCCATCAGGAGCGGGTAGCTCCAGGGGCGTGATGCAGCCGATGACGCCGAGCGGCTGCCGCGGGACGTAATGGAACGCGTCGCTCGCTGTAGCGGCGACGGTTCCCTCGAGCTTGTCGATCGTTTCGGCGAAATATTGGAACATCAGAGGCACGTCGCCGGTGATTCATGTCTATGACCGGCTCGCCTGCGTCGAGCGCATCGAGCAAGACGAATTGAGGGTGCTCGTTGATTGCCGTGGCGAAATAGGGGAGTACCTCCCATTCGCGTGCGCGGCTCCATGCGCGACCAGATGCCGGACTTGAATCTTGAAGACGCGGCGGGCGGCGGCAACGGCGAGATCGATCGAAGGGCTTCGCCGAGCAGCACGCGGAAGATGGTTGCTCCGATCGCCGGACTGACGGCCTCGAACACCTTCGCGGATTGCGCATCGACGAGCTTGATCCGCGTCTCCGGGCGAGGCGCCGCGGTATGGCGGTGGAACCCTCCTGCGGCGGCACCTTGGCTTGTCCGGCGTTCACCGATGGAGATCCCGTCAGAGGTCGAGGACGACGCCGGGATTGGCACCATCCGCCGGAGCGCCGGCGCCCGCCGGAATCGAGCAGCACAGCAGCAAATCCTGTCTGCGCGGCGCCAGGGGCTCTTCGATGTAATCGACCGCACCGCTGGTGATTTTGGTGGCGCAGGTACCGCAGATTCCCGAGCGGCACCCGAACAAGGGTGCCAGCCCGGCCGCTTCGGCGACCTCGAGCAGGCTGCCCCGTTCGCGCGACCATTCCGCGGTGATCGCCGATTTCGCAAAACGGACCGGCACCGTACCCTCGCCGGACTGGCCGGTCCGCACCAGCGCCTCCACCCTGTCTCCGGGCTTCAGTCCGGTGCCCGAACCAAAGGATTCATAATGGATGCGCTCGCGGCGCACGCCGATCCCCGTCAAACCGTCATAAGGCGATTGCATAAAGGGCGGCGGACCACACAGATAGAAGTCATAGTCGTCGAACGGCAGCAATTGCTTCAGCACATCGATTGTGCGGTGGCCTATGCCGTCATAGGCGTGGCCGAGCCGGTCATCGCTTTCGGGCTCGCTGTAGCGGATATGCACGTTCATCGCGGGCTGCTCGCGCGAGCTCGCGCACATGCCGGCCAAAAGCGTGGACGCGGCCGTTGCGGGCACCGTGGATGAACCAGATCGGGCGAAATTTGCCGATTCGGCGGCCCTTCGACGGTATGGCCAGCCATTGCGATCATCGGCGTGATGCCGACGCCGCCCGACACGAACACGATTGGCCGCTCGCTCTCCGGCGCCGGCACGAACTTGCCGCGCGGCGTCATCGCCTCAATCCGCAAGCCTGGTTTGCCATGATCGTGCAGAAACCGGGAAACCAGTGAATTGTTGCCGCCGCGGCGGATCGACAGCCGATAATGGTCCGGGTTCGGCCTCGTCGACAGCGTGAAAGTGCGCAGCACCGGCCGCGCCAGTCCCGGGATTGCCACGCGGATCGGCAGGAACTGCCCGGCGATCCACGGCTCGAGCGGCTTGCCGTCGGCCCGGCGCAGATAGAACGAGCTGATGGTCTCGCTTTCGGGCTCGACCTTGAAGATTTCGAACTCAACATAGGCGTAGCGTTCGCTGTCGGAGACTGTCGACGCATCCGGGAGCAGCGGGATGGTGCGCGACACCGCCGCCGTCGCGACCGCGGCGGCGGGCATTAGCGCCGCCGGCTCACCGCTAAGCGCATTCACGATTAATTTCTGGAAGTGGATGACGAGATGCTCGCTATTGGTCAGAAAGCGGCCGCGGTCAGGCAGCCGCCCAACAATCCCCGCTGCACCGAATCCGTCAGCAAATCGTCTTCGGCGCCGACCTCCTTGTTGAAGGCGATCAGGTCCTGAGCGAACCCCTCGGTTACACCGGACCCGAAGAACTGTTCGGAAAAGCCCCTGGTTGCATTCGGCCCGTCCGGTATCCACACATCGATCGAAAGATTGGGAAAGCCGGGATTGATGTTAATCGTCATATTCGGCCACAGCAGATGGTATTGTGACTGCACCAGCTCGCCGGCGACACCCTAGATTTTCACCTGGCTGCGGCCTTCGAGCGCAGTGGGGCGCACCTGGCCGACCTGGCTCGAAAACCATCCATGCGCGGTCAGGGGATACTTCTCCTCGCGCGTGTCGATCGCGGCGCTGAAGCTCGGATACGCCACCGCGCAGTGGTAACACTCGAGGTAATTCTTGAGCATGGTCTTCCAGTTCGAGGGCGACTGCCAGGCTTCCCGACTGTAGAGCTCCAGTGTGTCGAGATTGATGCCGCTCTCGGCGATGATTTCGAGCACCGGCCCGGAATAGGCGTGCAGCGGCGCTGCCCCGAGATCGATATTGACGAATACGAAGGGGCCCAGCGCCTCGGCCCTGATTGGCAGCAGCGGGAAACTTTCGAGCCGGAAGTTCGGTTCGCGCGCCGAGCGCGGCGCCCCTTTCAGGCAGCCCGTCAGATCATAGGTCCAAGCGTGATAGCGCATCGCATGACCCTGGCGTTGCCGCGGCCCTTCATGACCTCGTGACGGCGATGCCGACAGACGTTGACGAAACCCACGAGCCCCGCCTCGTTGCGCATGACGACCACCGGTACGCCGCCGGCATAGCCTGTGATATAGTCGCCGAGATTCTTCAGCTCGGAAAGCGGCCTCGATATAGTTCGAGGTCTTGCGGAAGACATGTGTGATCTCTCCCGCTCGGTGATCGATCAGTATACCACTCGGCCGGAAGCGACTCGCCGCGATCGAGTGCCGCGAGCAGCCCCACTGGATTGTCTACGATTTGGCTCATGGCGTGTTGCCTCCTGTACGTCTCAAACGGCCATGCGGCCGGGCTAGCCTGGTACCGAGGACTGAGACGAGCTCTGCGACAATTGACAATCGCGCAGCATCAGCAACGCGGCAAAGGCGATCAACGCAGCGCTGATGGACAGCGCGCCTGGAGTGAACTCAGTATTGAGCCGCCGATGGGAATGTGCTCGCCGCCGTCTGTCCGAGCGCGTAGGCGATATTGTAGATCGCGAAAATGGCGAAAAAGCGGCTTAGATAGCGATATGTTAAACCAGATAAATCGCGAAAATAAGTCGATCCGCACTTCGCTGCCGCGATAGCTCGCTCCCTCACGAGGATGACAGCCATACTCCACCGATGCAGTGGATTGCGATCGGACAGTCGGGTGTGGCTGAGCGTCGCACCTATGTGCCGCGCTCAATTCTAAAAGGCTTCGCGGATTGTGCTGACGCGCAACTCGTGCCTCCATGCATGCTGACCTGATCAGCACCGAATGGAGGATGGCAGAACCTGCCCCTGATCAGCGTTTGACGCGCGAAGAACTCGTCCAAATCTATGCGTCGGAACCCCCATCACCCGGGCCGATCTTAACCGATCCGTAATTTTAATCTGCTGTTGCAGACGGTTTTGCGCAGTCATCGGAGCTGCATCAACCCGACGCGCTCCCGCCATTTGACTGGCTGCCATGAGTCGCTACACTGCCCGGTCCAGCCTCGCAGTTGACCCGATCAATAGACCTCGAGAGACCTGTCGCGGTATGGCATCGTTGGCGGAGGCGGGCGAGATCGGCCCTCAGCCGACCGCTCACCCTAATCAGATGAGGGTCTCGGTGCTAACAGAGCGTTCGATGAAGCCGAACCCGGCGAGCTGATGGCGGACATCAAGAAAAACGGACTACAAGAGCCGATCACCCCTTTGAAAAGCCAGATTCTCGACCGCCGCAATCGCTACGAGGCCTGCCTCAATAGCGAAATTCCGTTGCGCTCGGTTGAGTACGATTCCCTCTTGTTCGTGTATAGAAGAATTTGCACCGGCATTTGCGCCGGGCTCAAAAACAGGATGTGGTTGCGCAACTTCTCGCCGCACAGCCGGAGCGCTCCGACCGGGCGGTCGCAAAGGCG
>JAFMSA010000788.1 GCA_017353855.1 Alphaproteobacteria bacterium | reverse complement strand
AATCGAGGCGAGGTCTTTTGCTCGCGCCAATTCGCCCTCCGCTATTTCTTCCGGGGCTTCGGGATGACGGCGTTGCTCGTCGCCTTCGTATTTCTGCCGCCTTTCGCGCAGGGGCCTCGGCCCGGCCTCGTGTCGCCGATCGGTGGAACGAGCATCGCCGGCTCCTGTTGGGGCCGATCGGGGACCGCATCGGCGTGGTGCGTATTGACGCTCGCGTGCGGGCGGTCAGCTATGCGATCTGGCTCGCCTAGTCTTCATATGCTCTTCTCATCGTCTTCGCGGTGATGCTCGGGACCAATTATAGCAGCCGTATCGCGGTGTTGCCTGCGGTGCTGATCGAGTATCCCGGGACCAGGATTGTCGGAAGGACCCTCGGGATCTTCTTTACCGGTATGGGTCTCGCCGCGCTCTGCGGGCCGCCGCTCGCGGGGCTTGCGGCGACGTTACAGGGGGCTGCAAGAGAGCCATACTGTCCGTGCTCGCGTCGGGCGCCCTCGCCTGCGTAGCGATCCCGCGGCGGCGCGTCAAACCCTTCGATCGGCAACGAAACGAACCTGCGTGACGGCAAGCCCATCGGAGGCGAACATCGCCCCCCCTTTCGGCCATCGAGGTGACCCTATGGCGGGGATCCGCGCCCGCATTCGCATCAGCCGGCCGACGGCGCTCTTAGCGTTCGGCTTGACGGCGAATATGGCACCCTTCGCGACGTTCGCGGCGGTGTTGCCTGAGATCGCCCGCGCCTGGCATCTGAGCGCCAGCGAGGCCGGCTGGATCGGCGGGATCTATTTTGCGGGCTATGCCGCCGCCGTTCCGATCCTGTCGAGCCTCACCGACCGTATGGATGGGCGCCGGATATTTCTCTCCTCGACCCTGCTCGCGGCCGGCGCCAGTCTCGCCTTCGCGACCGCAGCAGACGGCTTCTGGACCGGTCTTATTCTTCGTTTCCTCGGCGGTGTCGCGCTCGGGGGCGTCCACATGCCGGGCTTGAAGCTGCTCGCCGAACGCACCGCCGGACAAGCGCGGGCGCGCGGTAGCGGCATTTATTCGGCCTGTTACACGCTCGGCGCCGCCGGCTCGTTGTTCCTTGCCGGGGCCGTCGAAGCGGGGTTCAACTGGCGCGGCGCCTTCATGATCAGCGGGGTGGTGCCGCTCCTCGCGATCGGGACCGTCCTGCTGCTGCCGCCGCCGGAGGCTTCGCCCGCCGGGCAGCCGACGCTCGATCTGAGGGCGCTTTTTCGCAACCGCGCCCTGATAGCTTATGTGCTGGCCTTTGCCGGTAACATCTGGGAGGTGTCGGCAGTTCGAGCCTGGTTCGTCGCCTATCTCGCCTGGTCCTTTGCGCTGCCGCACAACAGCCTCAGCGTGCCCCGGCCGGCTGACATTTCGGGGCTTGCCTCGCTCGGCGGTTTCGCCGCGAGCATCCTCGTCGCCGAATTGGCGCTGCGCTGGGGCCCGAGAGCCATCGTCATGGCCTGCATCGCCTCGGTGATCGTGCTGCTCGCCCTCGCCGCGACCGCGGGAGGCCCGAGTATCGTCATCCTGCCGCTCCTGGTTCTGGCGCAAATCGCGAGCCTTTCCGACGCCGCCGCGCTCGCGAGCGGTGCCACTGTCGCATCCGACCCGACGCGTCGCGGGGCGGCGCTCGCCCTTTTCGCCTTCATCGGCTATCTGGCGGCGTTCATCGGGCCGGTCTCGGTCGGGATCGCACTCGACCTGTTCGGGGGCCTCGGCCGCCCGGCGGGATGGAGCGCGGCGTTTTTGACGATGGCCCTCGGCTCGGCCGCGGCCGCGCTCGCGATGCGGATAGCACCGAAGGGGGGTCCGACCGTTGACCTGGACGCGCAGCAAGCCTCCCGGCCGAGATCGACCTGATTCACGAACAACTGAAGCGGTTAAAGGAAGTGCTGCAATGAGAGAGATGATTTTGAGATTGTCGGTTGAAGTCGTGGAATAGTTCCGCTGCCCTGGCATTTCACTATGCAATTCAGCATTAGGTAACCCCTTAATCCTTCAATAGAATTATTCTAACAACTCTAACACCACACTGCTCCTGACACCCGAATCCAACAGCGTCGATAGCAACGGTTCTTTCTTATCGGTCTCGATCTCTCTCAGCATCGCCGCTCTGATGCCCGTTGCGCCGCGCCGCCGAGCCAGAACGTTATGCCGACCGTGGTAAGTAAGGGCACGGATCCGAACAGTTTTCCAGTAATCGTGGACTTTCCGCCCACGCTCCGACGAGTTGGTCGCAGCTCCCGTTATTGGTTATAATTACAACAGTGACTGGACTCCTCCGTTGGGTTGGGATAGAGGTCCGGCGCGCGCAACCTTAGGCGAAGGCTTGGCTGTTTCGGCGTTTCCGCTTTACGTGCCCGTTTAGCCTTTTCCATAGTTCACGTTTCCGTACGCCCCCCGTGTCA
>JAFMSA010000198.1 GCA_017353855.1 Alphaproteobacteria bacterium | reverse complement strand
TGATCCTGCGCCACTGGGACAACAGCGCGCCATGTGACCCCAGAGCGTGGAATGTGAAGTACGGCGCCGGCCCATCCGGGTAGACGTGCGTGAACCGGCAGGTTACCTGTCCAGGCCGCCCAGTGACCTCGCGTATGGCCGATTCGGTCGCCGCCTTGACAGTGTCGTGAAAGGCTTCGAAGCGTTCCCAGGTGATCGCCGTCTCAAACGTATCCGCGATGATCGCACGTTTGACGAGGTGCTCGCGCGCATAAGGCATACGAATGAATGCGTGCCGCCACTGTCCTGCGGCGCCTTCGCGATGCGCATCCGTTTTATTGGGATCCTCCAGCGTGCCGCCATGATCCGCACAGCATTCCAATGCCCGTCCGATCCATGCATCGAGCGCGTGATCCGCCGATTCAAAGGCGAGCACCAGAAGCGCCGACCGCCCGTCTCCGGCACCGGTATTCTGCGCCTCCTGCGGGTCGAGTATCCGGCAATTCGACGGGTAGAGGCCGGCCTGCGCAATCGCCCTGACGGCACGGGCGGCCGCAAACAAATCCGCGAATCGAACGGCCCCGCCGGCGCGGAAGCGCGGCCGGTCCTGCAGCCGCATCCAGGCTTGCGTGATCACCCCGAGTATGCCTTCCGAGCCGATGAACAAGCGGTCGGGGCTGGGACCGGCACCGGAGCCGGGAAGCCGTCGCGTCTCGACAACCCCGCGGGGCGTGACGACCCGCAGGCTTTCAACAAAGTCGTCGATATGTGTGTAGAGGCTCGCGAAGTGGCCGCCCGACCGCGTCGCGATCCAGCCGCCAAGTGTCGAATACTCGAAGCTCTGCGGAAAATGCCGCAAGGTCAAGGAATGCGGTCTGAGCTGGGCTTCGAGGCCCGGGCCGAAGACGCCGGCCTCGATGCGGGCAGCGCGCGAGATGTGGTCGATCTCGACCACCTTGTCGAGGCGTCGCAAGTCGAGCGAGATCGCCGCTCGGCACGCGGTGGCCTCGATCTTGGGCTCAACGCCGCCTACGACGCTGCTGCCGGCGCCAAACGGGACCAGTGCCGCCCCCGCGCCCCCCGCCCAATCGATAATCGCGGTCACCTCGGCTTCGTCACGCGGATAGGCGACGACATCCGGCGCGCTGTCGTATTGGCCGACAAGGCCCCTGGCGTAATCGGAGAACGACTTGCCGTAGGTGTGGGCGACCCGATCGTAGATCTCGGTCGAGCAGCACGCCGCCAGAGCCGGAGACGGCACGATGCGCGGTGTCCGCAACTTGATGTCCGGCAGGGCAGGAGCAGCCCGCTCCTCGAATGTTACGACCCCGAATAAGCGCCGATAGCGCTCGAGCGCCAACGCCACCTCATCCGGCGTCAATCCTTCGCCTTCGCGACCCCAGCCGAAATATTTGAGCCGCGCCTCAGCCATCCCATCCGCTCCCGGCGTTCTGCGGCCGCGGAGGATGCGACATGGCTGGCCTCGCTGACAAGCCTCCCGGTTTTGCCGGTCGAAAATGCGGATCTTGGCGGCAGGGCCTTTCGAAGCCGACCCACCCGCCAGGACCACACTGAATTAAACCATCGAAACTTATTCGTTCGAGGGCGACAGACGTGCCGAGTTCGAGGTCTCGTCCAGCGGCTGCAGCTCGAAGACCGGGTAGCGCGCCGCCAGATCGTCGAACGCTTCCACCGCCGACCCCCTCGGCACCGGAAAGAAGCGCTGCACCTCGCTTGCGAAGCGGTCGAGATAGGCTTTGAGGACGGGAGGACGCAGGTTGGCGGGAAGCTCTCGCACGGCGTAGCGGCGTCGCCGCAGCGCTCGCGCGAGAACGATCTGGCCTGCCACCCGGGCATTGCGCACCCAGTTGGAATCGCCCCGGGCACAGACGAGATAGCGCCTCCCTCCCAGATCGAGTGGGTCCACCGGCAGCGAGATTGTCTTGCCACTCCTTCGGCCCCGGACTTCGAGGACGAAGAAGTGGCCGCGAACGAGGCCAATCCAGACGAGGAAAGCCAGCATACGGCTCAAGATGTGATCAGCGGTGTTCGGCCTGAGATAGCTTCGACCATTTCCGGGCATCGATGTTGCTCCCGAGCCAAAGGCGAGGCATCAGCGATATTGCACGCGAAAGCCCGCGGAGAAGCGTGACCGCCCGCAGTGGGGAAGCCATAGCAGACGCGTGACACACCGGTCGCAGTGGCTGGGGTGCGAGCGACGCCAACACGATATGGTCCGCCACGATATGTCACGGGAGGGTCGCGGGAGGAAAACGACAAACAGGCGGTGAATGTCCGGTGGCGGCCTGACCGCCGCTGCTCCCGGCTCCGGCCGCGGAGCGGTCGGGCAGGAGGGCAAGCAAAGGCCGATTAGCCGTGCTCGACCTGCGCGTTCGAAACCTGCAACAGCCCGACCGATCATGTTGGAGGATTTTCCCGTCGCATAAACCACATTCAGCTCCGGTCGCGATCGGCAGCCGTAGGCCGCTGACCACCGCGACGGCGTCCTCGCGCTTACCGACGAACGTCTCCGCGATCGAGTAATTATCTATCCGGAAGCGCAGATGATCGTGTCCGCGCCCGATTCGCAATGCGACCGAGCCCTTATCCACCAGTCGTCGCCTTTCCCGAGGCGAGGTCAAGACCGGCTGGCTCATGCGCTCACCGTCCAACAGAGGCTTCATTCGGTCGGGTCCGTGGTCCGCATCGCGGCGGAAATGAGCGATCCGGTCCTTCCGCTCTTCGGGCCGCGAATCCCGCAAGGGAAAGCGGAAACCGCAGCATGTACCGGACGAAGGCATCCGATCAGCACCGCAACCGGTTATTGCACACACTCCTGAAAATTCAGCCAGCCGCCACCTATTACGAGACCGCAGCCTCGGTTTCTTCCTGCAGCGAAAGAAGGGTAGCGTTGCCGCCGGCGGCGGTCGTATCGACAGATACCGTGCGCTCCGTCGCGAAGCGCTGGAGGTAGCGGGGGCCGCCCGCTTTGGGCCCTGTGCCGGAGAGGCCCTCGCCGCCGAACGGCTGCACGCCGACGACGGCTCCGATCATGCTGCGGTTTACATAACTGTTGCCGACGCGCAACCGACCGAGAATCTTGCGGACCGTCGCATCGATCCGGCTGTGGATGCCGAGGGTGAGGCCATAGCCCGTGGCGGCAATCTCGTCGAGCACTGCATCGAGCCGGTCGGCCTGCCACCGCACGACGTGCAGGATCGGACCGAAGACTTCCCCCGCGAGCCGGCTGGCGCTGTCGATCTCCCAGGCTTGCGGCGGGAAGAAGGTGCCGTGCTCGCTTTCGGCCGGCGGCGGGCAGCGCCAGATGAGTTGGCCCTCGCGCGCCATGCGCGCCGCGTGCCGCTCCAACGCCCCTCGCGCCGCGCCATCGATAACCGGACCCACGTCGGTCGCGATCATCGCCGGGTCGCCGATCACCAACTCCGCCATCGCGCCCGCGAGCATCGCCAGCAGATGGTCGGCGACATCAGCCTGGATATAAAGCAGGCGGGTGGCCGAGCAGCGCTGTCCGGCGCTGTCGAAAGCCGAGGTCAGGACATCGGCCACGACCTGCTCGGCGAGCGCCGAAGAATCGACAATCATTGCATTCTGCCCGCCGGTTTCCGCGATGAAGGGCACGATCGGTCCCGCGCGGCGGGCAAGTTCCAGATTGATGCCGCGGGCCGTTTCGGTTGATCCGGTAAAGGCAACGCCGGCGATCCGGCGATCGGCGACGAGCGGCGCGCCGACGGCCTTGCCCGTTCCAGGCAGCAGGTGGAGAACATCACCGGGAACCCCCGCCTCGAGCAGCAGCCGCACCGCCGCCGCGGCGGTCAGCGGGGTCTGCTCGGCGGGTTTCGCGACGACCGCATTGCCGGCGGCAAGTGCCGCCGCCACCTGCCCCGTGAAGATCGCCAGCGGAAAATTCCATGGCGAGATGCAGGCAAACACACCGCGGCCGCGCAGCTCGATAGCGTTGCGTTCGCCGGCGGGACCGGGCAGGCCCATGGGTCGGGCGAAATCGATCCGCGCCCTCGCGGCATAATAACGCAGGTAGTCGACAGCCTCGCGCAACTCGGCGAGCGCCGCCGGGATCGTACGTCCGCCCTCGCGGATCACGAGCGCCATCAACTCGGTGCGGTGATCCTCGTAGAGATCGGCAGCGCGCTCGAGAATGGCGGCTCGCACGCCGGCCGGCCTGTGGTCCCAGGACGCGGTACTCCTTACCGCGCGCGCAAGCGCGCGATCTATGTCTGCGGGGCCGGCCGCGATCGCTTCTCCGACCTGCCGGCGGCGATCGCTTGGATCGAAAACCGGCTCGGCGGCGCCCGTCTGCTCCACGCCGCCGATAATCGGGGCCGCTGTCCAACGAGGCCGCTGGGCATCCGCCAGCGCCTTGCTCAAGGCCGCAAGAGTGTCGGGATCATCGAGATCAAGTCCGCGCGAATTCTTCCGCTCCGGTTGGTATATGTCGCGCGGCAGCGGGATGCGGGGATGCGGCTTGACCTGCAGCTGAGCGAGGCGGGCCACCGGATCGACAATGATCTGGTCGATCGGCTGCTTGTCGTCGATGATGCGGTTGACGAAGGAAGTGTTGGCGCCGTTTTCGAGCAACCGCCGCACCAGGTAGGGAAGCAGGTCCTCGTGACTGCCGACCGGCGCATAAACCCGGCAGGGCCTTTCGACCTTGTCCGGTCCGACAATTTGCTCGTAAAGCGCCTCGCCCATCCCGTGGAGGCGCTGAAATTCGTAATCGCGGCGGCCGCCGGCCATTTCGATGACGGCCGACAGGGTATGCGCGTTGTGGGTCGCAAACTGAGGATAGAAAGCCGAACCGTAACTCAGCAGCCGATGCGCACAGGCCAAATATGACACGTCGGTCGCGACCTTGCGGGTATAAACCGGGTACCCGTCCAGCCCGCGCTCCTGGGCGCGCTTGATCTCGCTGTCCCAATAGGCACCCTTGACGAGGCGAATCATCAAACGGCGGCCACCGCGCCGCGCCAGCTCCGCGAGCCAGTCGATCAGCAGCAGGGCCCGCTTCTGGTACGCCTGGACGGCGAGACCGAGGCCATCCCATCCGGCAAGATCGGGGGCGGACGCCAGCGCCTCGAACAAGTCAAGCGAGAGCTCCAGCCGATCGGCCTCTTCGGCGTCGATTGTCAAGCCGACGCCCACTTGTTTGGCGTGCCGCGCGAGATCGAGCAGCAGCGGAGAAAGCCGGCCGAGCACGCGATCGCGCTGTGCCATTTCGTATCGCGGATCCAGTGCCGACAATTTGACGGAGATTCCTGGAGCCTCGGCGATATCCGCGTGCTTCGCCGACCGCCCGATTGCCGCGATCGCGCGGTCGTAGGCGGCGAAATAATCCGCCGCTGCTGCTGCCGTGCGAGCAGCCTCGCCAAGCATGTCGTAAGAATGCCGGTAGCCCCGCCTTTCCCATTCGCGCGCAACCTCGAGCGCCTCTTCGATCGTGCGCCCCATGACGAATTGTCGGCCGAGGATCCGCATCGCCGCCGTCACCGCCTGACGCACGACAGGCTCTCCCGAACGCGCGACAAAGCGACGCAAAGCGCCGCGCCACTCGTGTTCTGCCGGATCGGCGTGCAACAGCCGGCCGGTCAGCATCAGCGCCCAGGTCGAAGCATTCACAAAAATCGATCCGGACCGCCCCAGATGGCTCTCCCAATTCGCTTCGCCGATTTTGTCGCGGATCAGCCGGTCCACGGTCTCGGCATCCGGGACCCGCAGCAACGCTTCCGCCAGGCACAACAATGCCACCCCTTCGGGCGAGGACAGCGCGTATTCATGAAGGAATGCGTCAATGCCGCCCTTGCCTATGCGCTCGCGACGGACACCGGTGACGAGGAGCCGCGCCCTGTCGGCGATTCGGTCTTGCATGTCAGGCGTTAACTCGACTGCGGCAAGGATGCGGCAGACCGCCATGGTTTCATCGATCCGGCAGCTGCTGCGGATCGCTGCGCGCATCGATGGCGCAGGTGGTAATGAGGAGGGATACACAAAATCCATGCCAAAGATATTGGCACTGCAGGCAGGAAATGCTCTTTAGTCGGGCGCTCTGCCGCTTCCATAATTTCCGCCGGGTAAGCGAACCCCACGGATCATCCAGAGCTTTCGCTCACTCGCAGGCCCGCGCTTAGCGGCCTAAGGTCGAAAGGCAAGTCGAGACCGGGTTGACCGGAAAGTTCAAGACCGAGGTTCGAATGCCCACTCAGTTCGGACCCCTCGAAGAAGAGGGAGTAGACAACACCGGGTTGGGGGCGAAACAGGCCTCTTTGAAATGCTGCCCGGCAATGTTGGCGGAAGTGAGGTGGCACACGCCACCTCTCACAAGGTCCGTAAAGACCCATAGGAGACCGCGTTGAGCGTATTCGTTCCGGATAAACGGCACAACCGATGATGCCTTGCTGCGCGAGGCGGGCGAGGCTTCTCCTGCGGTGCGGGAAAGCTCTCGTGCATCGGCGCTTTCCATTCACGATCCGGCCCGAGGAGCGTGCCGGCGCAGACGTGCAGCCTGTCCGGCTGAAGCTCGATCCTGGCGCGGACGTGACCGGTGTGGCGATCGTGCAGAAAACCGATACTGCTCAGGCGGTTCTGCACCCTTCGGAAATCGCTCGTAAAGGCAGGCTGGTGCGCCAGCGGATGCGGCAGCGTGCGGCGCAGCGCCGTCGCCGGTGCGGTGCGAGCCTGCGTTACCGGCGAGGCGGTTTGACAATCGCCGGCGTCGCGAAGGCCGGCCGCCGCCGTTGCTGCACTTGCTCTCGATAGCATGCTGGCGCGGGCTAGTCGCGCTTCCTTCGGGCGCGTCCGCTTCGACGCGCAGGCGAGGGGGAAGCCCGGTATCGGCGGCGTGGCGTACCGGCAAGGCGAACTGCGCGGATACGAAATCGGCGAGTACTTACCGGAGAAGTGGGGAGTGCGGGTGTGCCTTGTGCGCGGCGGCCGGCGTCCCGTTGCAGATCGAGCACATCCACCCGCGTTCGCGCAGCGGATCCGGCTGGGTCCCAACCTCACCCTGGCCGGCGAAACTTGCAACCGGCAGAAGGACTCGCAGCCGGTGGATGTCTGTCTGAAGAGAAAGCCGGAGGTACTGCGCCGCGTTCCGGCGCACGCCCGGCGCGCCCTGGCGGCGTCCGCAGCAGTGGACACCGCGCACTGGAGGATGGTCAGCCGTCTCGCGCGGACGGGCTTGCCGTTCGAGTCGCCCAGTGACGGTCGTATCAAATGGAACCGGACCAGATTGGGTCTCCCCAAGACACACAGTCCGGATGCGGTGTGCGTCGGTTCGCTTGAGGCGGTACCCGGAGCAAATCGGTTGCGCCGGCCGGGAGGCCTGCCAGCGAGCGCGCCTGACCGGCACGGGCTTTCCTCGCCGCTACCTGATGCGGGCCAGGCGCGTGCGGGCTTCCAGACCG
>JAFMSA010000197.1 GCA_017353855.1 Alphaproteobacteria bacterium | reverse complement strand
ACGATCTGTCCCGTTATCTTCGCGAGGCCGAAACGCAAGGGATTGTCATCACCCTCCAGGGCAAGCCGGCCGGCATGTTGATTGGATTCGAATCTGAAGACGATTTGGTTCGGCTACCGTCTCGGACATGATCCGTGCTCCTTACCTCGCATTGAACAGGTGCGTACAAGCCGGCGCGATGGACGTGGGGTCAGGCTCGAGGACCTGGAAACGGAATAGCAGACATCGGCATCGAGTTCAGCGCAGTGTGCCGGCAAGAGCGAGCGAAGTATCGGAATTGCGGTGCTGCAACGCACTCTCGCCGACTGCAGGGGGGAGCACCATCGACGCGGCGAGAGGTGGGTCGGCCTGGGCATACGGCGGTGATTTCTTGCTGCGTCATGCCGATTTCGCGGCACAGCGGCCTGACTGCCGAGGAGCGGGTGTTTCCACCAACGGGCCCCGCAATTCCCGTGCGCGGGGCACCCGCGCGATTGCGCAGCAGCAGTCAGCGTGTGCCTGCCTCCGCAGATACGCGCCGGCGGAACACCTGAGAGGAACACATGCTGGTCTCAGAAGTGACAGGCGATCTTCCGACGGTCATCGGGAATGAAGAACGTCTTTATGAGGGCGAGTTGACGTTCTATTTTCGCATATTATTCTTCAAATCGAGCAACTTACACAATCCGTACCACAACTTGCGACATACGCTCCATGTGCTGTGGCTGTCTCACAAGGCATGCCGCTACTACCAAAACCAGCTGAGTCCGCGCCAGATGCGCAATCTGCTTATCACAGCACTGTTCCATGACTTCGATCATCCCGGCCATCCTCATCCGGGCGAGGACGAGCCTGATCGGATAAATACTCAGATCGCCCTCGCAGCCTTGCGGCGATACATAATGCCCGACGATCGCGCCTTTCTGCCCGAAATCGAAGCACTAATCGAAGCGACTCAATATCCCTACAAAACCGGCAGCGACAGGCTTGATCTTCTTGGGAAGATCATTCGTGACGCAGACCTCGCTCAGGCGCTCAGTCCGGTCTGGATCCAACAGGTCATCATCGGCTTAGCGCAGGAATGGGAAGTAAAGCCTATCGAAGTTTTGAGAAAGCAGATCACGTTTCTCGCTCGCCTCCGGTTCAATACGGAGTGGGCGCGCGAGTTTTTCCCCCAAGGATTCGTGCAGGCGAAAATCGACGAAGCCGAACAGCTGTTGCGGCTGCTTCAGTCGGAGCCGGCTGTCTGAGCTACCATCAGCCATTTCTGAGGCATGTGGCCGGAACGGAGTGACGAGGGGTAGCGCGTCAAATATGAAGGTTCCATGACGGCAGACAAGACAAGTGAGCGATCGGAGGGGCGCCAGTAATTATTGTGGGACAGTGGCTCTGAAAAGTGGCTCGGCCACTGTACGCGCATGTTCAACAACCACGAAGCGGCACAGCACGCCACTGCCCGGTGCGTGGCCGCAAGGGGCGGCGGCATTTCTTGGGAGCATCGACGAATGGCCCCGAGTCCACGCTCCACTATGTCCCGCGTTGGCTCCAATACAGGCTGCCAGGCAGCCGGGCTGTGTCATAGCGGTCAGGAATGGCGGGGTTGCGGCATCGATGCGCACGGGCTTCACCCGAGCCGTGATGAGAAAAAACCTATGTCGACAACCGCGGCTCGCACCGCGCGCATGGTCCGAGACGTGGGCCCGGCAGCGCCGCCGTCATTGATTCGCGAGCCCTCATGTTGAGACGATACGGCCGATCCCGGGCGGCAGCAGCCGCGACATGGGCCATATCGGCGCCGACGGCCGGACCCTGTGGCTGTCGGGGCGCTTCGATGATGTCGCCTGTGCGATCGACACGCTGACGGCCGGGTCACGCGTGTCCCGCTCGGGTACGAGCCGCACGGGCCGACCCTATGGCCGCAGGTCCGCGGTGCCTGCTCGCCGCGACACCGGTAATCTGCGATGGCCTCGAGCCTCACGTGCATGGCGCGGTAACCCGATGCAACATTGCAACGAGCATTGACCTGCTTGTCCGGTGCAATTCTGATAACGAGCGCCGGCGCAGCTCGCAGAGCTATTGAGGCGCGAGCGAGATGCCGCGCGCCCGCAGGAATACCGCAATCGCCCACGCGGTCAACACCCCAACGTAGAATCCGACGATCACGTCGCTCAAGTAATGGGCGTCGAGCAGTACGCGGCTGGTCCCGATCATGAGCGCGCCCACGATCCAGGCCGGTCTCAGACGTGGTACGGTTATCGAGAGCGCGAATGCGAGTGCGCCGGCGGTTACTGAATGGCCCGAGGGAAACGACCAATAGGTGGCATGAAGGCTGGGCCCCGTGAAGCCGTAGGCATGATCGGCGAACCAGAGCTTGGGCCTGGCCCGCCCGGCCAGTAACTTGATGATGTCGACGAGCAATCCTGAGCCAGCGACTGCGAGAAAGATATATCCGGAGCGCCACGCCGCTGGGTTGTAGCCGGCGATCCGCAAAGAGACCGCCGCGAGCGCGGTCAGGATCAGGTAGGGGCCGCCTAGGCCGAACGCGGTTATAAAGCGCACTGCTGGTTGAAGCGGCACCAGGGCATCGTGGACGGCAAAAGCAATCGGCCGATCGAGCCACTCAAATCCCGCCAGGCCGGCCACGGCCGTAGCGACTGTAAGCACCGCGAGGATCGCGACGGTGGGCGATGGTTTCTGGAGGCCCTGAATCGACGCACCCGGAGGGTCGCGCGCGACGATCACACGATGGAGCATCCAGCTCAATCCCGTGACCAGGAACCCGGACGTGACGACGTCCGACAGGAAATGCGCCCCTTGTGCGATGCGCACAAAACCCAGCGCGCTACCGATCACGAGCGCGCCGGCCACCGCCCACCGCCGCAGCGCGGCGCTTTCGATCAACAGGGCTCCTGATACCAGGAAGAAGCCAACGGCCGGGTCACCGGCGGGGAACGAGCAGTTGGTAACGCACTGGTCGGTGGGCACGAACGCTGGGGTCAGCGCCTTGGTCCCTCCGAATTCGACGATTTGAGATGGCCTCGCGCGTCCCCAGTTGTCCTTGAAAATCGTGTTGACGAGCAATCCGGGTCCAAGTGCCAGCGATGCCAGCAGGAAGATGGCGGCTCGCCGTCGTCTCGGCCATACCAGGAGCGTTGCCGAAAGAAAGGCGATGGCGCCGACGAGATACCGGATTTCGTAATGGACTGCCGCGAGAACAGCGGACTGCGAGAAACCGATGCCCGGCACATAAAAGAGGCGCGAGGTCGCCAGATCGATCCCGGGGAAGACGATAAGGACCCCTATGGTTCCCGTGAAGAGCAGGACGAGGGTCGCGATACGCGCTCTCAGCATTTTATTTCCGCTTCGGAAGAGTGCCCGTTCGCATGGTCTGGTGGCGCGGTGTTCTCACCTTATCGGCGCTTTTCCCGGTCGGGAACTTCCAATAACGGAAAAACGCCACCCGTTCGATGTCGGCGCATCCGAATCGCATGTTCCGCCTGCTCGGCTGGTTGGAGGCAAAGGGCGCGAGGAGATGTAGCTGCTCAGTGACCGCCGCCCCACACCCGGGCGATGGGCCGCCGGCGTTGCTCGCTGCCTGCATCGCATTCCAGAAGAGGTCCCGATGCTGATTTGGTTATTTGATCGGCACTGAATCATCGGTACGGAATGGCGGTCCGGCCCGAGCGACTTCTGGCATGAGCAGTGACCTGAACAGCGCACATGCCGATGAGGTCCGTGGTCCGTTGCCCCATCGACTCACGACTAGGATAGATATCCAAGGCGCGCGTTTAGCGCTCGGCTCAACCGGTGGCTCATTGACGCCCCAGCGCCTTCAACCCAGCTGGCCGGCGGTAAACCGTGTTTTGCACCCGTGCTCCCACGATCCACGATCACCACAGTCGAGCCCCGTGAGCGCAGCTAGAGCGGCGGATAGAGAACGGGAAGGCCATCGATCAGCCGCTTCGGCTTTGCATTTCATCTCCCTCGGATCCCACAGGGGACGGCACGACCTCACGCTCAGCAAGCGTTCTCCTCCGGTTAACCAGACGACCTGGCCGCGAAGAACTGACACCAGCCGTCAGGACTGATTTCTCCTTCGACAATTCTGCAGGAGGACGGCGCAACAAAATTGATGCAGCGCGAGCAGTGCTGATCGCCCTTGGGGTGGTCCTGATACTGTGCCGGTGCTTTCGGCACTCTTCCCTGTGCAACCGCACTCCGAAATCCCGCAAGTCCAGCTGTGCACATGCCGGAGGCCGCGATCCATAGGCTCTGGAGCAATGAGCGGCGGGTGATCTTAACAATTCTCAATGGCCGGTGGCCCCTCATGCTGCCTCCATTTGCGCTCCTTCGTCACGAAACGAGCGGAGCTGTCACCGGTTTTCCTGAATCGGCGTGCTCGGCCGGATTGTTCTCCGCCGCAACATTCGGTGGATTATTTTCCGTCAGTGAAGCCGGCGGCCGACAACACCGGCGCATTAACGAACTGCGCGGGCTGCTTGCCGGTGAGGCTGCCCAGGAAGGCAACGATATCGTCGACGTCATCAATGCTAAGATCCTTTGCAAGCTGGACCTTCGCCATGACCCGCACCGCATCCGAAAGCTTGTTGACCGAGCCGTCGTGAAAATAGGGTGGCGTCATTGCAACATTGCGGAGCACGGGGACCTTGAACACGTACAAATCAGCGGGATCGTGCGTCACATCGAACCGACCTTTGTCGATTTCCTGGCTGCCTGTCTCCTTCCAGTAGTCTTCCACCACGCCGAATTTTGCAAACCGTCCGCCGCCGACACCCGGGCCGTTGTGACAGGCGACGCAGCCCGTTTCGATGAATTTCTTGAGGCCCGTGCGCTCGAGTGCAGATAGCGCCTCAACGCGTCCCTCGAGGTAATCGTCAAATCGGGATGGCGTAACCAGGGTGCGCTCGTAAGCCCCGATGGCCACACCCCAGTTTTCAGGCTTGACCGGCTCCTTCTCACCGGTAAACGCCTTCTGAAACATCTCGGCATAACCCGGCAGCGACGTGATCCTTCGGATGACCGCGGCGTAATCGGGATTGCCGAAGCTGGCGGGGCCAATGAGCGATTGCTGGGCCTGGTCCTCGAGGCTTTTCCGCTCGCCGCGCCAATGCTGCGTGAATTGCAGACCCGCATTGAGCACGGTTGGCGCATTTCGGGGGTTGAGCTTGTTGCTTGCGCCACGCGATCTCGCGAGACCATCGGTCGCATAGAGGGCTGGCTGGTGACAGCGCGCGCAACTTACCGTTCCGTCAACCGAGATCCGCGGGTCGAAGAACAGCGCACGCCCGAGTTCAACCCGGTCCGGAGTAACAGGGTGTTCGGATGTCGCGATGTCCGTAGGTAAGGCCTTTAAAATCTCCCGCGCCTCGTTAAGAAGGGTCGTATCCGCGTCCGCTGCTCGTACTGGCTGCACGGGTGCCAACACGACCGCGGCCAACATCGTGACGCCCGCACGAGCTTGGGCGAGGCGTATCCTCCGCGCCATCATTGCAATCCTTCGTATGAGAGCCTGTAACTCCCGCGGAGAGCCGCGATAGGGCCTCCGAGCGTGTCTGGACGGCTTAGCCGAATGCCGATATCGATCAGCGATATAGCTCTCGCCATCGGCTGTCAATCCTCGACCTGCCTTCGTGAAAGGGCGCTCAGCGGTTCGTCCGTCAGCCCCGAAAGCGGACCTCTGCCTGGCCCGCTGAGGCGTCCGCACAGGGACTGCTGAGCAAACGCTCAGTGCACCCCGCCGGCACCGGCAAGAAATACCTCAAGAAACTCCGGTGCTTATTCTGGCAACGCAACTGCGGAGCCCACCGTCGCCTCGATCTTCCATGCCTGCCGTTCGCGAGCCGTCAATGCCCCCGGCATAAAACCGGATCAGGCGAACAAACCAGGCGAACCAAAGGCCGCGCGCAGGGATCGTGCCCCTACACTCCAAGATATCGCTTCATTACGGCATGCGACGACCGGAGCTGATCGGCAGTGCCTTCATGCACCACGTGGCCGTTGTTCAAGACATAGGCGCGGTGAGCCAGGCTCAGCGCCGCTGCGACGTTCTGCTCTACGATCAGGATGGTTTGACCGTCCTCCGCCAGCCGCCGGCACACCTCCATCAGATCTCGGACGATGGTCGGCGCCAGTCCTTCGAACGGCTCGTCGAACAGCAGAACCTTTGGATTGCGCACCAGTGCGCGGGCGATCGCCAGCATCTGTTGCTCGCCGCCGGACAGATCAGTGCCGCGGCTGCGCCGCCGCTCCTGCAATCTCGGGAACATCGCCCAGATGCGCTCCAAGGGCCAGCGCTGTGTCGCGTTGAGCCCGGCGAGGACAAGATTTTCCTCGACGCTGAGGCTGCCAAAGATCCGCCGCTCTTCCGGCACCAGCTGCATGCCCAGCGCAGCCAAGGCATGGGGTGGCAGCTCCTGTGTCGCCACACCGTCGAAGGCGATACGTCCCGAGCGCGGTCGCACGAGGCCCATCAGGCTCTTCAGCGTTGTGCTCTTGCCGGCGCCGTTACGCCCCAGCAGCGCCACCACCTCGTTCTTCTCGACCCGTAGCGACACATCGAAAAGGATGTGGCTGTCGCCGTAATAGCTGTTGATGCGGTCGACCTCGAGGAGCGCGGTCATGCCGCGGCGACCCCGCCGAGATAAGCCTCCTGAACGAGACCGTTGCGCTGGATGTCGGCAGGCGTGCCTTCGGCCAGCAGTGCGCCCTCATGCAGGACCGTAATGCGCTCCGCCAGCTCGAACATCGCGTCCATGTCGTGCTCGACGACGACCAGCGTGCGCTCGCGGCGAATGTTTTTCAGCAATTGCACGGTCTCGGCGCGCTCGTGCGGGCTCATCCCGGCCAGCGGTTCGTCCAGCAACAACAGCGACGGCGAGGTGGCGAGCGCCAGCCCGATCTCCAGCCGCCGCTTCTCGCCGTATGCGAGATCGGCGACCGGCACCTCGGCCCGCGTCGTCATTCCGACCAGAGCCAGTGTGCTTTTCACTTGCGCGTCCAAGCCGGGCACCCGGTCAATTCGGCGCAGCAGATCGAGCGAGAAGGTGCCGCGCCGTTCGGCCAGCGCGGCGATCGCGATGTTCCCCCGCACGGTAAGCCGCGGGAACAACTGATTGACCTGGTAGCTTTTTGTCAGCCCAAGCCGGCATACCGACGCGACGTCCGTGCCGGTGATGTCCCTCCCGTGAAAGATGATCCGTCCGGCGGTTGGCGGCAGTTCGCAGGTGAGCATCTTGAAAAACGTGCTCTTGCCGGCCCCGTTCGGCCCGATGATGCCGCGCAGCTCGCCCTTCTCGACCGTGAAGTCGATGTTTCTGTTGGCGACCACTCCCCCAAAGGATTTCGTGAGTCCGCGTGCTTGCAGGACTGGGCCGGTGAATGGCGTCTCCTGGCGCCGGCGCAACGGTCCAATGCTCG